>JAFEBR010000870.1 GCA_018242565.1 Planctomycetota bacterium
CCCACTGCACCAGAACCAGCAGTCGGTTCTCAAACTGGACAATCTGCATCAAATGCACCAGCAACCAAGTGCACCAGGCCAGCGGACCGGCGAATTTCCAGCCGAAGATGTCACAGACAGCCTGCATCCGTCCCACGGTCGCCATAATCCCCTGATCGCGATAGCGGAAAGCGGGCCAGGTCTCACGCGCCAACCGTGCCCCGATTCGTGCGGCGACATAGTCCCCCTGTTGCATGGCAACCGGTGCCAGACCAGGCAGTGGCTGCCCGGTTTCACCGGGACAATGGGCCATATCCCCAATCACAACAATCTCGGAATGCCCCGGTAACGACAGGTCGGGCAGCACCTGAATCCGGCCGGAATGATCCAACTGAGAGCCGGTCGCCTCGGCCAGAATGCGGGCCAGAGGTGACGCCTGAACGCCGGCGGACCAGAGAATTGTTTCCGCCTCAACCTGCTCAACTCGTCCGTCCGCATGCAAGGTCACTGCCGACGGTTGGATCTCGGTGACTTTCGTACGAAGTCGGACTTCTACCGATTTACGTCGCAGCGCAGCAAGCGCCTTGATTGAGAGTTCCTGGGAAAACGACGCCAAAACCCGGTCACCGGCTTCAACCAATAGAACTCGTGCCTGCGAGGGATCGATGGCCCGGAATTCGCGACACAAGGTCTCATGGGCCAATTCCGCCAAAGCACCAGCCAACTCCACACCGGTCGGACCGGCCCCGACGACAACAAACGTGAGCCAGCGGGAAGCCTCTGCTGGACTTCGTGCCCGTTCGGCCGACTCAAATGCACTTAAGATCCGAGCGCGAATCGCCGTCGCATCTTCAATCGATTTGATCCCGGGAGCCAGCCGTTCCCATTCCGGGTGGCCAAAATAACTGTGCGTCGCGCCTGCGGCCACGATTAACTGGTCGTACGGGACTTTCTCTGAATCGCGGAGCACAACAAGCCGCCCGTCGACATCCAGTTCGATGACTTCACCCAGCAAAACTCGCACATTCGCCTGATCTTTGACCAGCGACCGTAACGGTGCCGCAATGTTGGCGGGCGATAAACCGCCTGTGGCCACCTGATACAGCAGGGGTTGAAACAGGTGATAATTGCGTCGGTCAATCAACGTCACCTGCACATCGGCCTTGCGGAGGGCCAGGGCGGCACGCAGACCCCCAAAGCCTCCACCAATGATCACGACTCGCGTCTGCATGAAACACTTCCCACTGGCACCAAATCGAAAACAGTCGGACCGCCCCGCCCGCCCGCCCAATCAAGGTGACAGACGTCTCTTGATCGCCGGAACACAACCAACAGCAGATCCGTGTCTCCAGTCTGGGTTGTAGGGATCGGTGAGACCTGTGGCAATGACTCTCTGAAGATCCCCTGGTGGACCGGTCAACGCCACAGTATAGACAGGCTTCATCCGTTACGAATAAACGCCTGAATCGTGTGAATTTTTGATGAAATCAACCATTTGACTGCTCCGCGCTTGACGGCCCCGCGTTCCGTCTGGGAGAACGAGACTGACCTGCGGAAATCGGGAGCTGAATTTTGCACGCAACCATCTGGGAGACTCTCAAACACCACCACTGGCAGCACCAGGCCTATTTTGCCCTGGCGCTGGTGATCGCATTCGCCTTTGAGTTCATTAACGGGTTTCACGATACAGCCAACGCCGTCACGACGGTGATCTATACAAAAACTCTGCGGGCCACGCCGGCCGTCCTGTTTTCGGGTTTTTGCAATTTTCTGGGCGTTTTGTTGGGGGGCACAGCGGTCGCCTTCAGCATCGTTAACCTGTTGCCGGTCGACCTGTTAATCGACAGTACATCGACACGAGCCATTGTCATGGTGGTATCCCTGCTGCTGGCCGGCGTCATCTGGAATCTGGCCACCTGGTGGTACGGCCTGCCCGTCTCCAGTTCCCATACGCTGATCGGATCAATTCTCGGTGTAGGCCTGGCCAACAGCCTGATGACCCGCGGAAATGTTTCAGGCGTGAATTGGTCCAAAGCGGGGGAAATCGGACTTTCACTGCTGATTTCCCCCGTGATCGGCTTCGTCTCGGCGGCCGGTCTCTTACTGCTGATGAAGCGCTTTCTGCGCGAACCCAATCTTTATCATCCCCCGGGCGAGGGGGACAATCCTCCGCACTGGGTACGAGGAGTGCTACTGGCCACATGCGGCGGGGTCAGTTTTGCGCACGGCTCCAATGATGGCCAAAAGGGAATGGGACTGATTCTCCTGACGCTGATTGGTTTTCTCCCCACTTATTATGCCCTCGATCTGCGCCACCACGCGGTCGCCGACCATGTGCGCGAAGCAGCCCACGCGATTGACCATGCACTGGATGCCGAACCCGCCGAGAAAACTGCAACGTTGCGGCGAGAACTGGCAACTGTACTCGACTACCTGGGGGACAAGCCCGAGTTGTCCCAGGTCGCGCCCGACGATCGCTGGCAGGCCCGACAAGCCATTTTTCGGTTTCGCAATCATCTGCAACAAGCTCAATTGAGCCCTGTGACCAGAAAATCGATCACACCCCACGTGGCGATGCTCTCGCAAGCGATCGAATACGTCCCCTTCTGGGTGGTCATCGGCGTCGCACTGGCTCTCGGCATTGGAACAACCGTGGGATACAAACGCATTGTCGTCACCGTGGCCGAGAAGATCGGCAAAACGCATCTAACGTACGCCCAGGGAGCCGCCGCAGAAATTGTTGCCGCTTTCACTATCACCCTGGCCGACCTGGGACACCTCCCCGTCAGCACCACGCAGGTCCTTTCGTCTGGCGTGGCCGGCACGATGTGGGCCAACCGATCGGGAGTCCAGCCAGACACGCTGCGTCGCATCGGACTGGCCTGGTTGATGACCCTGCCCGCGTCTATCTTTCTGTCGGCCGGACTGTTCGTGGCCGGAGGTGCCCTGCTGCCCCCCACGCTTTCAAATGCGCCGACGACCATGCCGAAACCGGTCGCCCCGGCAACAGAATTGACCGCGCAATCTCATTCCGCACCGATGCCTGCGGCCCACTGATTTCGGTTTGCCACCCCGTGCCAGCCCTATTTGAACCGGGTGTCAGGGGTCGCCCCCAGTCAATCGACTTTCGCGGAGGAAACAGACTGGCCTTGTACTCAGCGGAATTGTAGAGTGGCTCAATTCCTGGTGTTGCAACCACAACGACATTTCATCGAGGCCCGCTCATGCCAACATGTCCTGAATGTGATGAACGAATTTCCCGCGATGACACAACCTGCCCCTTTTGCGGCGCGGATGTGGAATCCCAGGTACCCAAAAAACGCCGATCGAAGTCGTCGTCGACCGAGGGGGGTGGCAAAAAGAAGAAGGGGATGTCGGGCCTGGTGATCGGCCTGGTGATTGCCGGTGCCCTGGGTCTGTTGATCGTGTGTGGCGCCATTCCGGTCGCCTTGCTGCTCCCAGCCGTCCAGCAGGCCCGTGAGGCCGCCCGCCGGTCCGCCTGTAAGAATAATCTCAAACAGATCGGCCTGGCGCTGCACATGTATCACGATCGCTGGAACTCGTTCCCGCCCGCATTTGTCGCCGATGCCAACGGCAAACCGATGCACAGTTGGCGCGTGCTGATTCTACCCCAACTGGGCCGAGACGATTTGTACCAGCAATACAAGTTCGACGAACCGTGGGATGGCCCCAATAACAGTCGCCTGCTGAGCCAGATGCCGCAAGTGTATGCCTGCCCAAACCAAGGCAATACACCGGGAGGCACGACGACGGCTTATGCTGCGCCCTTTGGTGAAAAATGCATTTTCCGGGGTTCGACTCCGGTCAAGTTCAGCGATATTTCTGATGGGACTTCCAACACCATCCTGGTCGGAGAGGCCAGCGGTGCGGGCATCCCCTGGATGAAGCCGGACGACATCGATATCAAACTCCACTCGACCCTTGGCGATCCGCAGGGATTCAGCAGTCACCACACCGGCGGGATTAATATCCTGATGGGAGACGGCGCCGTTCGCTTTCTGTCGCAAAATACCCAGCAATCAACTGTTGATTCCCTCTTTTCCCGCAACGGTGGCGAGACGATTGCCGATTTTTGAGCGGTCATTCGGAACATGCAGGCTGGCCGCAATTGAATCGGGTGTCAGGCAAGAGGCCACTGACACCCGCACGCGATGAGGCACGCTCTGACAAACCCGCTCGGCTTATGCCGCGCGGGCAACTGGAGGTTCCGTCGCCGCCACAGCCACAGTGACAGCAGTCAACCGCTTCCACAGTCCGACTGCTTCCAGAAAAGTCCAGACGGCACACGCCGGAATCACCAGCCAGCCATAGGGATCATATTCCGCAGCGATTCTTGTGACCGCCTGCTGAATCGTCCCCTTCTGCAAGCCCTTGAGAGCACCGACCACCAGGTGCGGCCGCAATAATCTCTGGCCGCCGCTCCGTAACCAGGCCATGCCGGCATCGCCCTTTTTTGTCGCCTGCACCAGCAGGTCTTCCGAGGCACGAGACGACTTCTTCAGAATTTCAATTCCGTCTTTGCCGGCCACATGCAGCACAAAGCCACCCGTTTTCTGCCGTTTCAGAAAATTGGCAATCAATTCGACATCCTTGGTGTCATCGAGGTAACGCATGACTCGCAATGCCCCGGCAGGTGTCGACTTTTCCAAAAGCGTCTGGAAACCACCGAACACTCGGCGCAGATTTGTGTAGTCCTGCGTATCGGTAGCGCGCCGGACGAGGCGCACTAAGCCTTCCACCATTCGTTTGCTGAGGGCCCCGCCCTTCTTGGCCACCTTCAGAAATGCGGCCACCCAGTCGATTTCCGGCATGACCGTGGTCAGCAATCCGACAGCCGACAAAGCCAGAATCAGTTCGTCGGAATCGCCGTCGACTGCCAGTCGCCCCCCCTGGATCACCAGATCCCGCACATCTCCCACCACGAACATATCTGCACCGACGGCTCCCACCAGTGCTTCCAGGGAATCCCCCTCCCCCACCAGTGCGCCGCGCAATAGCTCTTTGCCCCGCCTTACCACACTCTCCTGCTCCTCCCGAATCTGCTGCATTTCAGCCTGCAGGTGGTCGCGGTCAGAGCCGTGCAGTTCATCGAGTCCCGCCTCAGCGACCATCAGCGCCTCGGCGTAGCGGTGATCAGCCCGCAAATTGCGAACATCATCGAGATAATCCATCGCGGGCATACTGTTGAAATGCACACGGGCCAATCGGGCCGAGTTATCGGTCGCCAGAATGATCAGCAGTCCGGCCGCAATCAGCAGACGCAGAAGACTCCATTTACACAACCACAGCCGAAACACGACGCGAATGATGGCGAACATCTTGACCCCTTCCTTAGCGGACGATGCCGTTCTGATATTTCACCGACACCTGAGCCTCGGGCCCCACAAATCTCCGAACGAGATCTTCCACCTGCTCACGGGTGATCCGTTCAACCCGTTCCAGGTCTTCTTGCGGCAAGGAACTTTTGCGGGCCTGCTCGTAGACCGCCTTGCGGGCCAGTCCGAGGTAGAACTCACCGGCAACTGACCGCATTCGCGAACCGCTGACTTCCACCAGTTCTTCAACCGGCCGACTCCCATCGACCTCGGTCGCGATTCGGGTGGGGTGCGGAATCGAAATTTCGTAGATGCCCAGAATCGATCCTCTCCGAATCGAATCATGATCGAGCCCCGAGAGATCTACCCCGTAGACATATTTGACCGGTGCCTGCACTGACGCAGTGGCCGTCCCCCGCCAGCGTTCATCACGCACCTTCGCCGTAACCACGCTTTCGACGGTCACGGTGACGAGTTTCAGCGCACGGGTTGTTTCGAGAACCTGGGCAACGGGGCGAAGTTTCCCCTCTTCGTCGAACTGAGCGGCGGCCTGAACCGCAGTCGCCAGGATTTCACCCTGTTGTTGTTTCAACTCGTACGCCAGCCCGGCAAAGAGCGCCCCGCCCACGAGCAGTGCCACCCAACCGGCCCGGCTTTTGGATTTACTGACGCTGATTTCCGCCTCTGGCATAACTCGGTGCCTCCGCGGAAATGATATCAGCGAGCGAGGAAATCCCACAACGGCAAGATTTTTGGAGCCGGAATCAAGCCCATCGGTTGTGCCACCCGATGTGACTGGAAAGTCTGCGAGAAGAGATCGCAAGTCGCCTGATCACGGGCTGAAGGCAAGGCCTGGCGCTGTCTGGCCCGACGGCTTTGCCAACGTTTTAGACGCAGAAATTGGGCCCTGACGAGGGGTTCAATTCAGAACCCCTCGCCGGGTTTCAATCGATTCAGCCGTTGATCTTCTTCAGCGTTTCCGCCACGGCCTTTTTGACTTCGGGATTGGCGTCATCAGCCAGTTTTTCAATGTCTTTCAGAGCCGGTTTCGCCGCCGCACCCAGAATTCCGAGTGCCTTGACGACCTGAATACGCACCCGCGGATCGGGAACGCTCAGTCCGTTGACCAACGGCTTCAAAACCTGGCTGGCCCGCTTTTCCGCATTGGAATCGATTTGCAACAGCGCCCAGGCACTGGCCGTCTGCAGGAAGCTGTCAGGATCCTGCAGGTTCTTCTCGAGGACCGGTAATGCACCTCGGGCTGTGCGGCCGATCTTGCCCAAGGCGAAGATCGCAGCGTAGCGAACGGGATACATGGAGTCTTCCAACAGCGGCACGATCTTGGAAATCGCACCCGTCGCATCGGGACCAATCGCGGCCAGCGCCAACAAGGCCGCATTACGCAGAGCCGGATCGCGATCGTTCAAAACTCCCGCCAGTTCATCGACCGCGGGAGCCGCCTTCGGCCCGATGCGAGCCAAGGTCATTGCCGCTTCACGACGAATCGCCGGGCTGCCATCTGTCAACGCATTCGTCAGGTTCGGCACCGACAAACGCACATACTCTTCGTTTTCGGGTTCCAACAACATCAAGGCGATGGGGGCGACGTAATGCAACCGCGATCCATCGTCCGTTTCCAGAGCCTTATTCAGGTACGGAATTGCCTCTTTCGCACCAATGTTGGCCAAGGCCCAGGCGGCACCGGGCCTTAGAGCATGCTTCTCATCCGACAGAATCTTCAACAGGGTGGGGGTCGCCGATTTCGCCTCGGCTCCCATCCGGGCCAATGTCAGCAATACTTCCCGGCACAGGTCATGATATCCCTCGGGCTTTTTTGAGTCGTAGGCGGTCAGAACCTCTTCGAGAGCCGGAATTGCCGACTTCGCCGAGGCCCCCATTTCCGCCAGAATCATGGCCGCCAGCATCTGGCGCCGCGGATCGCTCAGGGCTTTGCCCAAATGCGACACCGAGTTCGGACCAATCCGCCCCAAGGCATCCGCGGCGTGCAGAGCCACGGGGCCCCGTTCGTCATCGAGCGCCGCCACCAGGGCCGGTACAGCCGGTTCAGCGGCCGGGCCAATTTTTCCCAAGGCTGTCGCGGCGATACCGCGCAGGTCTTCATTTTGGTCTTTCAACAATTTCGCGAGATCATTCACTGCGGGCGCTGCGACCGGCCCCAGATTTCCCAAGGCACTGGCTGCATGTTCTTTAACCGCCAGATTGCCTTTGACCAGCAAGGCTTGCAGACCGGGAACCGCCAGCTTGGCTTTCGGTCCGATGGCTCCCAATGCCATCGCGGCCTGGGAGGCCACAGCTTCGTGCTTCGAAGCCAACGCGGCGACAAGATCGGGAATCGCTGGTTCAGCAGCCGGTCCCATCAGGGACAAAGCGGCGGCCGCCTGCCAGGCAAGCTCGGGGTTCTTCTCGTAACCTTGAACGAGCTTTGAGAGGACAGGCACGCCTTTGGCACCCGATTCTCCCAGTCCGAAAATGGCTTCGTTACGAATTTCCGGTGAGCTGTTTTCCAGCGACTTCGACAGCACCTTCACCACATCGACCAATTGGTCACTGTTGGGGGGCAGAATGTGGGTCAAAGCGACACCGGCTGCGGTTGCCAGATGCACGTCTTTTCCAGACAGCAATTTCTGCAGCGCCGGAATTGCCGGGGCCGCGTCGCGACCAATCGCCCCGAGAGCATCGACGGCACCACTGTGCAGCCGGGCTTTCTCTTGATTCTCAAGCAGCTTCACCAGATCACCCACGGCGCGCCGCGCGGCGGGTCCAATTTTTTCCAGCACCAGCAAGGCTTCATGCTGCACAGCCAGGTCTTTGCCATGCAACGCTTCGATGAGTGCCGGAACCGCCGATGCGGCCAGTGGCCCCAGGTCTTTCAGAGCCTCAGCCGACTGGATGCGCTTTTCGGGATTCTCGGACTTCAACCCCTTGATCAACGCATCGACCGTTTCGGCCCGAAGGGCCGACGGAGCCTGCACCAACAAAAGCAATATGACTGCCCACGCGGCCAATTTTCTCATCGCGATCATCCGGCTGTGCTTGATATTCGAGTGCTGAAACAGCTACATTGGGATCTATATTACTGAACCCGATTTGCATTATCCACAAACTTCGCGAGATTCCCAAGCATGCGCTGCGCCGTTCTGTTGTTGGCAGGTCTCCTGGTAAGCCAGAACCAGAATTCGACGGGCCCCGCGATCGTCAACATGGGAGGCGGCGGGCACGGTTACGGCGGATACGGGGGCTTCGGCTGGGGCGGTTTCGGCGGTGGTGGCACCGTCGAAGGCAACTTCCTGATGGGGGCCTCACAAGTCATCCGCTCGGAAGGGGAGTACAACTACTACAACTCTCTGGCCGGCATTAATTACGAAGAGACTCGCGGCCGCTATATCGATAACTACAAAAAGTGGCAGCAGATTCAGGCCCAGATCCGCGAAGAACGCGATCGCATCGCCGCCCAGACGATTGAAAGCAATCGCCAGCGGAACGAAGCGCTGAACATGCAACGCGCTTCGGCCCCTCCCCCACAGCACGGATTGGGACAGAACTCCTTCGATCGCATCACCGGGAAAATCACGTGGCCTGAAACGTTGATGACGACGGCCTACGAAGAGCACCGCAAAGAGATCGATAAGCAGTTCGAACTGCGAGCCAAGACTGGCGGGACTCCGGCGGGTGCCAACGTCGTCCGCGCCGAAGTCAGCAAAATGCTTTCTCTGCTGCGGAAAGACATCGAGAAGATTCCGTCTGGTCAGTATGTCGCCGCACGGAAGTTTCTGAACGCCGTGGACTACACCGCCCGCAACGAAACGGCTCGCGAAGTCGATCAAGTTGAAGTCTTGCCACCCTCGGCAGGCATCCCCAACGGCTAAACGGCCTCTCGAGGTTCGTCGTCCCCTGAGGACTCGACGGTCGGCGCGTCGGTGGAATCATCCCCCATGGGTGTTTCATCAACTTGATTGTCGGCCGAACCCGAATACAGGCTCAGATCGAAGTCGATGTCGTCTTCGACCTCGGTGACGACTTCGTAGGGAAGATCGCCGAGTAATTTTGCCAACTCCGGATCGTCCTCGTCGCTGCGACCTTCCCAGACCGGTTCGCTGATCGCCGGCACGATTGGCACCAAAGGCACGCTGACATCGCCTGGCGCTGTCGACAAAACGGAGGCTCCTTCACCAGCCCCCGGTGTGGCTGTCGCACCGGCGGCGGGCGCATCGGCCACGGCAGCAGGCAGTGGAGGCAGTATCCAGATTTCGTTGTATGCCTGCGGTTGCTCGGCCCGGAACTTGTAATGCCGCATCAGTTCCAGAATCGCCAGGAAGATGCCGACGATCTGGCTGCGTGAGTTCTTTCCCGCGAAGAACGAACTGAACGAGACCCGCTCTTCGGCCAGCACGCGAGCCTTGATGCGTTCGATATACACACCGATCGGGGTCTCATCGTAGAGCACTGTGGCCGGCGCTGCTTCGGTGTTCTTTCGCAGCACGCGCGACAGCGCACTGACCAGATCCCACAGCTCCACTTCCTTGATCAGATCGCTAGCCGGATTCGACCCGCCCCGCGGACGATCATCGGTCAGTCGCGGGAACCGCTGCTGCCATTCCGCCGCCTGATCTTCCAGCAGTTTCGCCGCGTCCTTGAATCGTTTGTACTCCAGCAATTGCCGCACAAGGTCTGCTCGCGGATCTTCATCGGGCGTGACAATTTCCGGAGCAGACTCGGGCCCGGGCAACGCCAGACGGCTCTTGATTTCAATCAGGCTGCTGGCCATGACGATGAAATCGCCGATCAAGTCGAGATTGAGGACCTGCAACACGTCGAGGAATTCGAGGAACTGGGCTGCGATCTTGGCGATCGGCAAGTCCAGAATGTCCACTTCTTCCCGCCGGACGAGGTACAACAGCAGGTCAAGTGGACCACAAAACCCGTCCAGCTCCACCCGGTAATCCATCACCTCGTTGTCTGACATCGGCTCGCTTCTTCCCTGAACAATCGCTCTCCAACCCGGCGCGCAAACATGCTACGTGGCCTGATTGCAGCCTGTCATCGTCTACTATCGGCAAGCCGCACAACCGGCGCTCACGGAAAATTCCCCCCAGCCTCCGAAATCTCACAAACTCCCGGCGATACCCCTTCGCGGGGTAATTCTGCCCTCCGCTTTGGTCACCGTCTGGCAGAACGGGGCCCGCGAGATCCTCCCCCGGCTGCAAATCTGGCCACGCAGACAAGCGGCCCCTTCGGCAGAACGACAACGACAGGAATGCCGCCCGTTTCCAGCGAGGATGGGGCGGACCGGGCCAAAATGATTGCGATCGGCAGTGGCACTCCGTTTCTGCGGACAATTCTTTTCTCTATATTCTCCCCTTTATTCCTGGCTCTGAAAACGACGGCTCACCGGCCGAACACTTGATCGCCCCACCCCGGCGTTTGCTCATAGAACACCTGACCTGAGAACGTACGATGTCCACGAATCCATTCTGGTCGATCGAAACTGATCAACTCTTACAGAAACTCGAGACAACCGCTGACGGGCTCTCTCAGGCCGAAGCCACACGACGCCTGGCCTCCGCCAGCCAGTTGAAGCCCCGACGGCAATCGGCCTGGTCGCTGTTGTGGGAGCAGTTCAAAAGCCCAATCATGGTGCTTCTGTTCTGCACGGCAGTGCTGTCATTCGCCTTGGGGGACCAGACCAATGCCTGCATCATTTTCGTCATCCTGATCGCCGGTGGGTTTTTAAGCTTCTGGCAGGAGTGGGGCGCGGCCGATGCCGTCGCGAAACTGATGGGGATGATTGAGACCCGCACGGCCGTCCTGCGCGACGGGCAGGAACTCCAGGTCCCCCTGCCCGATGTGGTTCCGGGCGATGTCCTCGTCCTGCGGGCGGGTATGCTCATTCCCGGCGACTGTCGCCTGCTCTCATCACGTGACCTGTACCTCAACGAGTCGGCACTCACAGGTGAGAGTTTCCCCGCCGAGAAATCGGCATCACTGCTGGATGTGGGCACTCCGCTCGGCCAACGGACCAACTCTCTGTTCCTGGGCACACACATCATCAGTGGCATGGGTCAGGCCGTGGTCGTCGCAACCGGCCGCGAAACCGAATTCGGTCGCATCTCAGAACGCCTGGAACATGTTCAACCCGAGACAGGATTCGAGCGTGGACTGCGGCAGTTCGGCCAGTTGCTGATCAAGATCGTCGCAGTGATCACCGTGGTCGTCTTCGCCGTGAAAGTGATCCAGGGTCGCCCCGCTCTCGACTCGCTGGTGGTGGGCCTGGCCTTGGCGGTGGGGATGACCCCGCAACTGCTGCCCGCGATCACTGGTGTGGTCTTGGCCGCTGGTGCCAAGGCGATGATGCGGCAACAGGTCATTGTGAAACAACTGCTGGCGATCGAAAACCTGGGGGGCATGACTGTGTTGTGCTCTGACAAAACAGGCACCTTGACCGAAGGGGTGATTCGACTGCGCGACACACTCGATGTGCAGGGCGGCGTCAGCGAACGTGTGTTGCGTTTCGCCTGGTATAACGCGGCCCTGCAGACCGGGTTTGAAAATCCGATTGACCGGGCGATCTGCGAACATCGCTCGTTCGATTCCGCCGAGGTCGAGAAACTTGACGAGATCCCTTACGACTTCATCCGCAAACGCTTGAGCGTCCGTGTCCGTCAGAAAGATGGCACGTGCCTGATGATCACCAAGGGCGCTCTGGCCAACGTACTCGAATGCTGTGTGCGTGCGGAAACCGAACGAGGAGAAATCATCGATCTGGATTCGCTGCGAGAGCAGATCGATCAGCGATTCGACTCATTGAGTGCCGAAGGCTACCGCGTGCTGGGATTGGCCATCGGGCAGAACAACACGCCGCACGTCACCAAAGACGACGAGCACGACCTGACCTTTCTCGGGTTCCTGGTCTTCGCCGATCCTCCCAAACTCGATGCGCGCGAAACACTCGAACGATTACGCGATCTGGGGGTCGAATTGAAAGTCATCACCGGCGACAATCGGGCTGTCGCGGCGTCTATCAGTCGCCGTGTCGGTATCGAATCTCCCGTGATCGTAACCGGTTCCGACCTGCGTGTCCTGAGCGAAGAGGCGGTCCGTCAACGGGCACACGAAGCCAATGTGTTCGCCGAGGTTGAACCCAACCAGAAAGAGCAGATCATCCTGGCGCTCAAGCGAGCCGGGCACGTGGTCGGCTATCTGGGAGATGGCATCAATGATGCCACGGCCCTGCACGCCGCCGATGTGGGCATCTCCGTGGCCAGTGCCGTCGATGTGGCGCGCGAAGCCGCCCAGATCGTGTTGCTTAAACAGGATCTGGGAGTGCTCGTCCAGGGCGTGCTCGAAGGACGCCGAACCTTTGTGAACACCTTGAAGTACGTGTTTTTCGCCATCGCAGCCAACTTCGGCTACATGTTCAGTCTGGCTGTCGCCTCGTTGTTCCTGCCGTTCGAGCCTCTCCTGGCCTCGCAAATCCTGCTGGTGAACCTGCTTGCCGATTTCCCTGCAATGGCACTGGCCACCGACACGGTTGATCCCGAACAGGTCCGACAACCGCGTCGCTGGGACGTGGGTTTCGTTACGCGGTTCATGCTGTCATTCGGTCTGACGAGTTCGCTGTTTGACTTCATGACCTTCGGCGCGATGTGGATGCTCTACGGACGCAACGAAGAGACGTTCCATACCGGGTGGTTTGTCGAATCGACGCTGACCGGACTGATGATCATGCTGGTGATTCGGACCGAACGACGATTCTTCCAGAGTCGCCCGGGAACGCTATTGAGCATTGCCTGTGGTTTAATCGCCCTCATCACCGTCTGGCTCCCGTATTCACCGTTTGCCGAGAGCCTGCAATTCACAACTCCTCCGCGCCTGTTGCTGGCCGTGGTGACAGGCATCACGCTGCTCTATGGCGTGGGAATGGAAGTGGTCAAATACGCGTTCTATCGCTTTCTGGCAGCCCGCGAGCCCAGTTAGCGAACACGCTTGCCCCCTCGCCCATAGCTCGCCGTCCCAAGGTACCGTCGGGGAAAATCCCCCTCACGGTGCGACCGGCAGTTCACAGCCTGATGGCGGATTCGGAAACTGGCGTCGATCGACCGTGCGTTCCCGCAGTCAGTCGCGGCACGTTGACGACAGGATGCCAGGCACCGCCAGCGGCTTGCTTGCCGTCCCCCCGATCCATAAACTCACGCTGATGTTTCTCGACTCGGCCTCAAACTGCGACGTCGAGTTGGAGATTGAGAATCTGTCCCCGCCTGCTCTGCGCTGCCATCCATCACTCCCCACCATTTCAGGAACCCACACGATGGTCTCTTTTCGGTTTCGAGTTCTGCTGCAGATCGTGATCGCGGCCGGAATTGCCGCGACTCGCCTGGCCTCCCCCGTCAGCGCCGCTGACTGGCCTCAATTTCGCGGGCCCCACCGGACCGACGTGGCCAGCGAAAAGAATCTGCTGACGGAATGGCCCGCCGATGGCCCGAAACTTTTGTGGAGCGCGACAGGCTATGGGGAAGGTTTCTCGTCCATTGCACTGGTGGGTGATCGAATTTATTCGATGGGCGACCACGGCGATGGCTCGGTGCTGTTGGCCGCCGATCGTGCCAATGGCAAAGTCCTCTGGAGAGCCCCGGTCGGCAAACCAGGGGGGAACTACAAAGGCACACGCTGCACTCCCACCGTGGATGGTGATCGCGTCTATGGCCTGGGACAATTCGGCGAGTTTGTCTGTTGTGAAACTGCCACGGGGAAAGTGCTGTGGAAGAAGAATTTTCCAGGCGACTTCGGCGGTCAGTTCGGAGCCTGGCAATACACGGAATCTCCGCTGGTGGATGGCGACAAGGTCATCTGCACGCCGGGTGGCGCCAATGCGACCATGGTGGCTTTCAACAAACGAACGGGTGACGTGATCTGGAAGGGGATCGTCCCCGGGGGGGACACGGCGGGCTATTCGTCCATCGTGATCGCCGAGACCGGTGGCATCCGGCAGTACGTGCAATTGATGGCCAACGGCCTCGTCGGCTTCTCGGCCAAAGATGGCAAACTCTTATGGCGCTATGGAGACAAGAACGACCGGTTCGGCGGAAACACCGCCAACATTCCGACGCCCATTATTCAGGGTGAATTCATTTTCACGGCTGCGGGCTATGGTCGCGGTGGCGGATTAACCCGACTCGTCGGTTCGGGCAAATCGGTTCAGGCGGAAGAAGTGTACTTCAGTCGTGACCTGCAGAATAAACATGGTGGGGTCGTGCTCGTCGGTGATTACGTCTATGGCGATCGCGACGACAGTGGTTCCCCCTGGTGCGCTGAATGGAAGACGGGCAAAGTCCGCTGGCGGAAAGAAAAGAGCCGCGTCGATGGTCGTGGTTCTGTCTGCGTGACCTACGCCGATGGACATCTGTATTTCCAGTACCAGAATGGCGTCGTCACCCTCGTCGAGGCCTCGGCCGACTCGTACAAGGAAACCGGTGCCTTCCGCATTCCCGATGCCAAAGATCCCTGCTGGGCTCACCCGGTGGTGTGCGGCGGCAAATTGTACATCCGCAATCAAGATACGCTGCTGTGTTACGACGTGACCAAGCCATAACCCAGTACGGGCCGGCAGAGGCTCACGTTCGTCTGCAGTCCTGATGCGACAATCACCCCGCGCACGCGACTCAAGCTGGCGCGGGGTGATCGCACAGGTCTCCCCGCGCCGCTCGCCATGGCAGTCGGCTTACCGACCTGATTCCAATTCCAGCAGTCGCTCGGTGGTCGCCGGATCGTGCTGTCGGCGGATCCGCCAGACCATTTCCTCCGGTGTCACCACCCGGACGGTGTCGGGCAATCGTTCGGCACACCAGATCGCGGGCCCGTAGCCACGCACTCCCCCCTGGGCCGAGGCCGTGTCCTGCGGGAGGTTTTCAGCCTCTTCGGAACCTCCCTCTGCCCGACGGAAGTATGACCAGGCATGGACGATGACCCAGTCGTGACGTGGTTGAGGCCCCGCAGTGCTGTCGCGAATTTCCCGGGCAACCTTGGCGGGAGTCCCGGCCCGTGGCCTGCGGTTGGCGTGCTCCCAGATCGAATACCGCGCACTGATCACCGGAATCTCCACGCCGCGGCGATCCTTCACCCAGAAGGTCTTGCCCGCCCCACCTTCATACGGAGCGTATTGAAATGCCAGAATCGCCAGCAGGCCATCCGTTTCTCCGGCAAATGTCTGATACGCCTGCCGGGCCGCCGGTGAATCGACGCGGGCCATGTTGAAGCCAATGATTCGCGTTCCCGTGGCACGCATCTGTGCCCAAGTCCGGCGAGCGTGGCGAGCCAGCAATTCGGCCGCATTGGAACGGGCACTGCCAAAATGGTCCGGGTAGTAGTAGCCCCCGCCCCACTCAATCATTCGGTCCTGCCGGTGTTGTGTGCCCTGGGCATACCCCAGTGCCTGCGGACACAATTGCGCCAGATGCGTGTAGCAGCAGGACCAGCCAAACGGGATTTTCCCACGGTCCGGATGATTCCAGAAACTGCTGTTGCCATGAAAAAAGCTGCCTTCGAACCACTGCACATTGTCGCCATCGGTGAGCACGAAACTGACGCAGCTTCGGGAATCCTTCCAGTCGATTCCGCTCGGGTTGAATGGCTTTTGGGCCGGGGGCGCTGTTTGATGCGTGCCGGCCATTAACACCGGCAGGTTATGGCACCAATCGGTCGCGGTCTGAAGATGGCCATAAATGCTCGACAACTGTGTGGTGCGAAATTCATCGCCGCCGTTCCAGCCGGCGATCACCGAGAGCGGTTCCAGCCACTTCAGTGCGGCCTCTGTGGGTTCGTCATTCCCGTACAAGACGAGTGCCCGGTGCGCAATGGCCAGGTCGCGGAGATGCGGCTTTCGCGGGTCCTGCGCGACCAGCAACCGACGATGGAATTGGTCCTGATAATTCTGAAAACACCACGCCTGCGATTTGTCGCGCACATCGAGCAGCAGCTTCAGTCCCTTGCCACGGGCCTCGGCTTCCAGCGATTCATCAATGAGAATGCCGTCCAGCAGCCCCGCCAGACTGGTCGCCACGTTGACAGAGCGATTCATCCCCTGCCGGTGATCATTGATTTCCCCCGCCGAGGTGTCCTGCGCATACAGGATGTACCCCTTGATCAAGCCGCGCTGCACAAAACGATCAACAAGATCCCAAGTATCGAATTCTCCCCGATACTCCAGGTCGGCATGTTCGCGCAGGAAAGCCGAGTACCAGGCCTCGCAGTCGAGATTACCGGTTGCCACCCAGACCAGTTCATCACCGGTCTGCCGATTCACAGCACCGGCCGCGAGGCCTGCGACGGACTGCTCGAGCATCTGCAGCCCACGCGACGATTGCCGGGAGACCGCTTTCACCACCACGCGTGGCAACCCTTGTGTGGGCCACCAGCGATTCTCTTCCGCCTGGGCCATTCCGCTGGCCACCATCCAGATCACCCCGACCCACACTGCCGTTCGCATCGCGACACCACGTTTTCTGGAGAAGGAACTCAACGAGGAATCATCCCTGTGTGCCGGCCAGCGGCGAGCGGTACGCCGCAAAATACTGAATCGAATCGCCACGCACTGGTCGATTTCGCAACAACACCGAAATCCCCACCACATGGGCCACATTCCTACCAAAAGAGCGCAAACACAAGCCAATTGCAGAGTAACAACAATCCACCAGAATTCTCTGCAATTCGGCACAGATCATGCAACTGTCGTCATTCGCCGTGGTGGTGAGCGTTGGCCCGCAGCTCCACCAACGGTATGACAGTTGGCGTTCTGGATGGTGGTCATCCAGAACGCCTTTTTTTTGGTCCCCAAGGCACATCGCGAACATACTGACCGCGCGCCGCCATACGCGGCGGCAGTCACAGATTTTCGAACAAGTTCAGCCGCGACTCACCACGATCGAACCCCGGCCAGAAAGCACACTATATGCGGCTTGAGCGCAATACGCTTCAATTGCCCCGTGGCGATTTCTCCGCGGGCTTCCCGGGCTGTTTGTCTTCGTCGTCATCATCATCCCCGTCTTTGTTCATTTCCCGCTCTTCGTCGTCGTCATCATCGTCGTGAGCGGAAATTGCCCAGTCGGGAAAGGGAACCTTGGTCCCTTTCGCTGCGCGCCACAGGATTCGATTCAGCACGTCCTCTGGTGCTTTGTCGATTTCGCGAAAATTCAGGCTGGCGGAGACAATCGCGTCCTCGCGCAATACGGGGTCCAGAATCGCCTTGGGATCGGGATTCATTTCATCGAGCCGCACATTGTTGGGCAATGCCACAAACGGAGTGAAGTCCGGAGTCTCGGTAAAGCAATCGAACATCGGGGTGGCGCTGGCATCAAACTGATTCATCGGGGGCATCCCGAGGATCTGTTCAATCGTCCGAATGATACTGGTCGTGTTGTATTGCGTGCTGATGACCTGACCACGTTTCGTATACGGGCTGATGCAATACGCCGTCGTGCGATAGCCGCTCACATGATCCCAGCCATCCTGTGGATCATCTTCAATCGCAAAGATCGCCAGTTCTTTCCAGAATTTTGACCGACTGAGTCCCTCGACAATTCGACCAAATGCCAGATCATTGTCGGCGACACAGGCTGCCGGTGTCGGCGTTCCCGGGCTGGTCCCGCTGGTGTGGTCGTTGGGCAGACAGATGATGACCAGATTCGGGAACTCACCCTTCTCTTCGAACTCTTTCAGTTCTTTCAGGAAGAAGTCGGCTCGAAACTGATCGGGAACCGACATCTCCCAGCCGACACATCCCGTCGGCGACACGGGACGCAGTGATTCAATCGACGGACTCGATTCAAAAATGACTTCATCCGCGACTCCCTTCCAGGTTCGATAACACGCCAGGAAGTTCGGCGTCCCCTTTTTCTGCGGGTCCTTCCAGCGCACCGTCGGCATCATGAACTCGCCGTAGTTGCGCAGCGTCTTCTTGTGGGCCAGCGCGTTATCCCACAGGAAACCTGCGGGCGAGTAGGCGAGGGCATCGTTTTCATCGACCCCCATCCCGTCCGGATAACTGCGCGGAAAACTGGCGAAGCTCTTTTCGAGGTAATCGGTCACCAGAGCCGCAGTGCTCCATTGGTGTCCATCCGCACTCAAGATGCCGCAACAATACGTATTGTCCAGCAGCACGAAATCTCGCACCAGTTTGTGCTGGTTCGGGGTGATCTTCTCGCCGTAAATACACAAGTCGGGCCGGCCATTGCCCTGCGGCAAGGCTCCCAGGACCTGATCGTACGTGCGATTCTCTTTGATGATGTACACCACATGCTTGATTGGGCTCGGTTCACCAATCCGCTCGGGAATCGCCCGCGCCGGGTGATCGGCCCGGGCCGGCAAAGCCGCCTGGGCGATGGCGCCACGGCGATTGTTCCTGGCGACACGTTCCGACAGCGCCGCCAGCGGGACGTCCGGCGACCAGGGCATCAGTGACACCGAACCACTGTATTGATGTGAATTGAATCCCTCGGCTCCCTGTGGACTCTTTTTGGGAACGGTGGGCAATCCCTTGATGTTTGAGACGTACAGCGAATTCCTGGCAGCGTCGAACGCCACGGCTCCGGGAAACCAACCGGCGGGAATCAAACCGGTGAGTTTCGAATCCCCCTTGTCCTCTGGTTCGAAATTCACGACCGCGATCGCATTGTGCGTTCCATTGGCCACAAACAGCGTTTTCCCATCCGGATGAAAGGCCAGTGCGTTGGGCGTCGCTCCAAACAGCTCCGAGGGCTTGGACTTCACCCACAGGGTCTCTTCCACCTGATCGGTCTCGGTATCGATCACACTCAGGGTGTCACTCGCGGCATTGGCGCAAACGACATATTTGCTATCCGGCGAAACCGCCAGAGCACTGGCATGCAGACCGACCAGGATCTCAGCGGTATCCGCAGTGCCATCCAGGCGCGTAATGCTGACCGAACCTTCATTGGCAATATGCCGCACGGGATCAACCCGGACTTCCGTCCCCCGCCCCGCCGGACCACGCACACCGTCGGGCCCCACCCGCCGGCCCGCCCAATTACTGACATACGCTTTTCCATTCGCCAGGACCACGTCATAGGGGGCCGCCCCCACATCGACACTTCGCAGACTCTTTCCGGTCGTCGTATCAATTTCATGCAACCGATTCGACAGGTTCCCGCAGACGTACAGTCGTGTGCCATCCGCCGACAGGGCCAGACCACTGGGAATCTCCGGACGGCGTCGCGGAGCATTCGCCGGGGGGAGTTCGAACACCTGCTCCGGCTTCACGACATGTTCAGCGGAAACCGAAAAGACCTTGATCGAGCCGTTGACGTTACTCAAATAGATCCGCTGACCATCGGGTGAGAAGATCAGCCCCGTGTAACTGACCTGTCCATCCCGATCGGGCTTGAGGATATTCGCCGAAGGGGGAGCCTGGCCGGGTTCTTTTTCTTTGTCGCTCGGAAATCCCGCCCGTTGCCGAATGGCGCCGGTCGCGGGATCGATCACAATGAGTTCACTGGTCTTACCCGTGACGACCAGAATCGCACCATCGGGTGATAAGGCCAGTGCCTGGGGCCGTAAGCCCGGCAATTCCACCAGCTTCCCGAACGGCGTCACCAACTGGTTGACCGGTGTGACGATCGCCTCATCACGTGTTCGTCC
>JAFEBR010000871.1 GCA_018242565.1 Planctomycetota bacterium
CGTCCATTTTACGGATGATCGAAGGGGTCGTCGCGGCGGCACAGAAGCACAACAAGCCGGTTTCAGTGTGCGGTCAGATGAGTTCCGACCCCATGTACATCCCGCTGCTGGTGGGGATGGGCCTGCGGGAATTGAGTGTCACACCGCAATCGATTCTGGAAGTGAAACAGGCGGTACGAAACCTGACCCTGGCTCATGCCCGCGAAATCGTGGAGCGTGCCCGGGCCTTCGACGTAGCGCGTGATGTGGAAAACTATCTCCGCGGAGAAATGCAGAAACTTTCTGCCAATCTCCGTGATTAGTGCTGTGGCGGTCAGTCCTGCCACAAATCTCGAACAAATACGGAAGTTGTTATAGGAAACTGGATGTTTGGTCTTTCAAAAACTGAAGAAGACCTGATTATCCGCAATTCAGCCTGCGGTGCCACGGCAGCACCGCGCGGCACGCAACCAATTCTGTTGCAAACCGAGTGCGTTTCGTCGGCGGTTTACACTCCGACACCTGTTTCGGGCCACTGTGGGTTCCGGTTTGAACTTGTGTTCCCGGATCTGCACCGAAGCCAGGTCTTCGGCCTCACCGCTGAACTCGCCCCGATCATTCGCTCAGCCCGATCCAACAGGGTCCCATCGACTTCGCCCGATCAAAGCCTGTATTTGATCGATGAAGCCGCCCTGCAATCCGAACCGCCCGGTCGTGAAGACGGCGGTCGCCAGACAGGTCTCCCAGGATCCATGCCGGGAGACTTGGGGGTGGGCACGGGGAAACGCACCGTTCGTCCTTGCCGACGAAGGGTTCACAATGAAGAAAGAAATGCTGGTCAATGCGCTCCAACCCGAGGAGAGCCGCATTGCAATCGTCGAGAATGGGGTGCTCGAAGAGTTGTACATCGAGCGCAACAGTCTCGAGAACTTTGTCGGGAACATCTATAAGGGCCGGGTCGTCAATATCGAGCCCAGCATCCAGGCGGCGTTTGTCGACTTTGGAGTCGGGCGGAACGGCTTCCTGCATGTCAGTGACGTCGAATACCAGTACTACAAACATCTGACCGGTCCCGGTGGCGCCGCCCCCGCCCGGGGCGCAGATGAAGAAGACGATGAACGTCCGCAGCGCGGTCGGAAACGGTTCAATGAACGCTCGGTGCGCAACAAGCCTCCCATCCAGGAGATTTTCAAGCGCGGCAGCGAAGTCCTGGTGCAGGTGATCAAAGAAGGGATCGGCACCAAGGGCCCCACTCTCTCGACGTACATCAGCATTCCCGGGCGATATCTGGTACTCATGCCCGGCCTGCAGCGCGTGGGCGTCAGCCGGAAGATCACCGACGAAGGAATCCGGCGGCAACTGCGAACCGCGCTCGAGCAGCTCAATCCGCCGGAAGGCCTGGGGTTCATCATCCGGACGGCGGGTATTGAACGCACCCAGAAAGATCTGCAGCGCGACTTGAATTATCTGCTGCGACTGTGGGGGGTTATCGTCCGCCGGATTAAGAAGACCCGGGCGCCCGTCGACATCTACCAGGAAAGCGACATGGTGATTCGCACCATTCGCGATATCTACAACTCGGAAATCGAAACCATCTGGATCGACGAACCCGAGACGTTTGAACGAGCCCGCGAATTCCTGAATGTCGTGCTGCCCAAGCACGCCGATCGGCTGCAACTGTACCAGGGTAAAGAGCCGATTTTCCACAAATATCGGATCGAAGATGAAATCACCCGCATCCAGCAGCGGCATGTGCCCCTGCAGGGGGGTGGGTCACTGGTGATCGATCAGACCGAAGCCCTGGTGGCCATTGACGTCAACAGCGGCAACTTCCGCGCAGACAACGACGCCGAAGAATCGGCGTACCAGATGAATCTCCGCGCGGCCGCCGAAATCTGTCGCCAGATTCGGCTGCGTGACCTGGGGGGCGTGATCGTCAACGACTTCATCGACATGCGCGAAGAGAAGCACCGACGCGGTGTCGAACGAGCACTGCGCGATGCGATGCGCCGCGACCGGGCCCGTTCCAAGATCCTGCGGATCAGCCCGTTCGGGTTAATTGAAATGACGCGGCAGCGAATTCGCCCCTCGCTGCGCCGCAGCGTTTATGAAGACTGCCCCTGCTGTCGGGGGACGGCCCTCGTAAAAACCGCAGAAAGCGTAGCCATCGAAGTTGTACGGTTGCTGCTGAACTCGGTCCATCGCGAGGGGGTCGCCAAGATCACCGTCGACGTGCACGAGCGCGTGGCAACCTACCTTAACAACAGAAAGCGTAAGGACTTAATTCGTTTCGA
>JAFEBR010000872.1 GCA_018242565.1 Planctomycetota bacterium
GACGAACTGACGGCCTTCCCGTTACGGGTCGCATGACCGCTCGCCGGGACGGGTGCCGACCGGGTGGCACAGCGACCGGGCGACCTGCTGACGCAAGCGAGCCATCGGGTTTATCCCGGTGGTATCGGCGTGGAGCGGTGACAGCGGCCGAATGCGCCGACACAGCGAACGGCGCGGGACCACTCGCAGTTGTGACGCACTCCGGCAAGCACCCAGAATTTCCCGGCAACCCGGCCGAGAGAATTCGCGGATTCGTCCAGTGTTTGAGAGCGAAGCGGATACCGCCGGGATAAACCCGGGCGGCTCGCTGGCCTACTTGCTCAGAGGGCATTCGCGCAGACACCGCAGTGTTAGACGCCCTGGCCGAGAAACCGGCCACCGCCGGAAACCAATCACGCCGACGAGCACCATCTCTGCGTTTCTTTCTTCTCTCCCCTGGGCAACGTGATTCCATTCGCGACCTTGCTCCACCTTTTACCGACGCACTTGAGCCCCCAGCTTGCTGGAGAAGCGAGCAATATCACACGACGACAACGGCAAACGACAATCTTGAATACATTAGCAACATTTTCCACACGAGTTCTTCTGCTGCGGCTTATCTCGCGTGCTCAGCTTTTGGTGAATAAACTCATCAGGATGACGTTTGATATAGATGTCTACCTTAGAACACGGGTTCTCAATCATACCGAATGTTTGATCAACTCGGTCCAAACGGCGCGATAACTCCTCACGGGAGATCACCCGCCGAAGAGCCCGATTTCGTTCCAGGTCAGATAACGTCGATAGCACTCCTGGTGGCAGACTGGCGGCCATCAATTCAATTGCCTTCCGAAGCAATTTGGTAACCGGGGACACACCGAATCGGCGGGTCGCCTCAATTGCCTCATTAATCCCTATCCCACCGTCGCGCGATTTATTGCACAGATACTGTTGAAATCCTCCATTGTAAATATCAGAGTACAAATCCCAGTATCTATAAAGCAGTCGATAGGCGGGAGGCAATGCAGCAAATACATCCTCATCCGTCTTGGCCCATTTTGCGGTGCTGACCAAGCTCACGACATACGCTTCCAGTCCAGAACTGGGGCACGGTTCCGATTTGAGCCACTCCGCGGTGATTGCCTTCGGAATAGGAATGCCATTCCATTCTTTTGGAAACATGCAGTACCTCCACTTAAGCGCGACGCATTTTTAGTCTGTAATTTCACAAACACATCAGTCAGGCTTTGCAATCTCTTCGTCAAATCGCAAAGTCGGCGACACAGCACTGCTTGCCGCATCCGCCTTCGATCAGGCCTCCATTCTTATCCGTGAAATCCGTGAAATCCACGGTTCTCTCTCGTGCGAATTGGCGGACACAACACCACTGGCAGCATATCCGATTCAGCGTACGCGGACCAAGCTCCGCATTCCTGGGGATTCATCCCCCAGTGGCTTTTGCCAAGGCCGGGTCGTTGGACGACTCCTGCGACAATCGCCCGCGGCGTGGCCGTGTGGTTTCGCTGGGCAGTGATGCGAATTTCGGCGCCTCCCTGTCGGCGCAAATCCCCCGGCAACCCGGGCGAACGCCAAGGCTGCGGAAGGATCCGGCAGAAGGCCCTCGCCCAACACGCCGAAGGACTCGACTCTCTCCTCTCCCCGTTCTCCTGCTCTGTTCGGCGCAGGCGAACCGGGCTATTCGATATTGAA
>JAFEBR010000873.1 GCA_018242565.1 Planctomycetota bacterium
GAGCGCTATTGCAGGCAGCCAAAACGCCAACACGATCTCAGGCTGAGCCTGAGATCGTGCGGCAAGAATCGAAGGTGGGTTTCGGCCGTCAGTTCGAGGCCATGGCCCGCGACTGGTGCGCTTCCGAAAGCTGCGGAATCATTCGTCCCAACAGCGAACGGAGTTGCGAATTGCCGGCGATCTGCAGTTTGCCTTCCGCAAAGGCGCGGTCGGCCTGCAGGCTGCCTGCGACGAGAGCGGCATAAGTGTCGACCTCACATTCAAACGTGATCGACGCTCGGGAGCTGATTCCCAGGTCGGCCGAGACGACTTCGCCATTCGCCAGGAGAATGGTCCAGTCTCCGCCACCGTGTCCGGTGACGCGCAGGCCCACGGCCTGGGGAGACACGCCGGCAGAATTGTCCGATCCGGTCTCGACCAACTGTTCGAGCGACGCCGCGACGTCAAACGCGGGTTCGACGGCCTTGGCGCGTGGCGAGGTGAATTTGACTCGCATCGCGTATTCACACATTCGCAGCAGCAGTTGCCGATCAATGTGCGGGCAAGGCAGGTGGGGGGCCGCGTTACGGGTGTTGGTACAGTCGAAAGTCGGATCGTCTTTCCAGTAAGAGTTGTAAACACTGATCAATTCACAGAACAGTTGCTCATACTCGGTCAGTCCCGACAGCGGTTGACCAGCACCCTCAAACTTGACTCCATAGAAACCGATCGCTTCTTCGAAAATGTCAGCCAGCAGTCGTGAGGGCACCGGATGCATCGGCGTCAGGTGGTACGTTTTCCCGTGATGTTCCGGGTGCGTAATAATGTGCGACATGACAGCCGACACCCAGTCGACGGGCACAAGATTTTTCGTTTCCCGGCCCGAGACCCCGAAGTGCCCTTCGACTGCGAAGTGGCCTGTGGGATCCGCCGTGAACTGCTGAGCCAGAGTGGCGATCGCCTGCAGCAGGGCGTAGAAACCATGGTACGTCGAGGTGTACCCGGTCTGTGAATCGCCAATGATGATCGCCGGGCGATGTACCGTCAGAGTTTCGATACAGTCTGCCGCACGGACAATTTTCTCGGCCTGCAGCTTGCTCTGTTCGTAGTCGTTCGAGAGTTTCTGGCCGACGTCGAGGTCGGTTTCCAGGATCCGTCCGGACCGCAGACCGGCGACGTAAGCCGTCGAGACATGGTGGAAGTTGCGGATCCGGGCATTGCGACAAAGTTCGAGCACATGCCGGGTGCCGGACAGGTTCGAGCGCCAAGGCTCACTGTTCGGGCCGGTGCTCAGAAACGTCAAGCTGGCAGCATTGTGCAGCATGGTGTCGCAGTTTTCAGCGACCCAGCGAGTGCTGCGGGCGTCGAGTCCGAGATCGGGCTCGGTGATGTCCCCTTCCAGCACGACCGGGCGCGGCAACGACCGCCCCAGTTCTTTATCCCAGAAGCACATCACGTTTTCGACGCGATGCTGGGCCGTGGCCCGCCGCGAGGGGCGAACCAGGACCGCGACCGGAATGCCAGCCAGAGTCAAATCCTTGATCAGATACCGCCCCAGAAGTCCGGTGGCACCTGTCAAAAACACGTAATTCATGAAAATTCCCTCAAGCCGTCGTGGCCGATTTGAAACGAATCAACCCAGGAGTATAGCCGTACGGTTTTCCAGCCTCAACTTTATCTGCCCAGATGGGTTAACATCTGAACACCACCGTCTAAGCCACGCGTTCGTTGAGTTGACGGGTGGAACTCTGCGATTTTTTGGCACGACCGACGAAAACCGGCGTCGCCGACTGGGCCGCATCGGTTTTGCGGCCCGGTCGCAAGGCCAGCAGCGCGGGGAGCAGCAGCAGGTCGCCAGCCAGAGTGGCCAAGAGGAGCGAGGCCATCATCACGCCGAATCGGACGGTGGGGGCGAAGCTGCTCAGGGTCATGGCCAGCATGCCGATGCTGGAAACGACGATCGATTCGAAGATCGGTCCACCGGTGGTGTGCAGGGCAATGCGGACGGCGTGTCCGCTCGATTTTCCCTGGTCCCACTGTTCCTGGTAACGAACCAGGAAGTGGAACGTGCCGTCGATCGAGATGCCCAAGGCGATACTGCCGGTCATCATCATCCCGATATCCACCGGGAAGTTGATCCAGCCCAGCGTGCCGAACACGATTCCGAGCGGCACCAGGTTCGGGATCATCGCCAGGAACATGGTGCGCACCGATTTGAGTGCGATGGCCATGACGATGCCGATGACGACAAACGCCGAAGTAAAGCTCTTCCAGAAGCCGTCGAAGATCTCGTGCTGGGCCTGCTCCAGCAGCGGGGCGATTCCCGTGAAGTGGATCGGTTCACCCGCCGTCATTTGGGCCAGTTCCGTATGCACCTGTTGCAGGGTCGTTCCCGGCATGCGCTGGACACGAGCCGAGATCCGCCAGAGTTGCTGGCCGTCGACGATGAATTCGTTTTTGCCTTCACGGGACTGGGCCTGTTTCAGCAGGCTCATCAGGGCCATCGGGTTGTCGGGGAGCGGATCAGGGAAGAACGACGCAGCCGACATGGTGTGCCGGACCGAGTTGTGGCTCGCCATGCGTTTTTCGAGGTCGCGGACAGTCTGCAGGCGTTTGACGAACGGCAGATCGGCTTCGCCGAAGTCGACCACGGCTTCGATGGAATCGAGAGCCGTCAGGTCTGACTGAATCCGCAGCACGTCAGACATGACCTTGCCGCGTTGCGGCAGGAAGTCGAGCGGGTCGATTTTGGTATCGAGACGCCACAGTCCGGCGATTCCCACAACTGCCAGCACGGCCGAGGTGGCGACGACAAAACGACTGTATCGCATCAGCCAGTTCCCCAGCCGTGCGAATTCGATTCCCGATTGTTCCGCTTCGTCACGTATACAGCAGTTCGGCAGCACCGTCAGGATGGCGGGAGTCACAAAAATCCCCGCGACCACCGCGACCACCGCTCCGAGAGTTGAGGCATAACCGAACGCCGTGACCGGTACGATGTCGGTCACACTGACCGAGAACAGGCCGATCGTGGTGGTCAGCATCGAGACCAGACAGGGCTTCCAGCAGAGTTTCAAAGCCACGCCCAGCGGGTCGGTTTCGCCCTGCGACGCCTTGAAGTAGTGGATCACGTGGATCGAGGCTTCCAGTGTGAACACCATCACCATGACGGCCAGGGCTCCGAGGATGAAGTTCATCTCGCCGCCGCACAGCTTGAAAATCGTCAAGGTCAGGTTGATGGCCCACAAGGTGAGGCCCAGCACCGCCATCGACAGCTTCCAGTCTTTGATCCAGTAGTAGAGCAGTCCCAGGCAGATCGTCAGGGTCACCAGGAAGAATTTCTGGTTCTCTTTGTTTCCTCCCAGGCGGTCGAGCTCGGCCACGATGACCGGGCTGCCCGACAGGAACGAGTTCTCGCCCGAGAGGTGGCAGTATTTCAGTTCGCGATTGATGTCGGCCACCGTGCCGGCACGGTCTTTCAGACCCGCATCTGAGAGCAGCACGATCAGCCCGGCCAGTTTCTCATCATGCGACAGGGCCAAACCTTTCAGTCGTTGTTGGGCGGCATCGGAAGCGACGCCGGTTTCAGCCATGACCGATTGAATCCGGTCGGGCGACAACACCCGCCGCACGCCGGGCAATCGTTCGACGCGGCCACAGACCGCCTCGATCAATTCATCGTCGGCCAGTCGCCGCTCAATCCCGATCAGGATGATTTCTTCGACGCCGAAATCCTTTTTGAACTGTTCGTAAGTGGAACGAACAGCGGATTCACGGGGCAGCCACGTTTCAATGTCGTTATTGCACGGGATGGATTGAGCCTCGTACACCAGATACGGGAAGCTCAACGCCACGCACCAGAGAATGAGACGGCTGAACCGCTGGTAGAATCTTGAGAGCATATTTGGATCAGCACTGTGACGGGCGAGCGCGAGGACCGGAGCCAGGCACACTCGCAGGGAAGTCGGCACACGAAAGCGCCGGACGCCGGTTTGTATTCACCTTAGGTATCGTGCGCCGACGAAAGCCGACGTAAGGCCAAATCGGCTCCGACGCTACGTCGCCACCCGGGGCGTCTCGAAAACAGGCTTCATCGAACCATCCCGATTTTGCGAATCGCAGAACGCAGTTTGTCCAGTCTCGACAGGCGGGACCCGCGGCATCCCCGGCAAAGTTTCACCAGGCCGATTGTTTTCGCAATTCAGGCCCGGTTTTCGGGGGCCCCAAGGCCCGCTCGGTGGTTCTTCTGCCGTTCCTTGAGCAGATTCCGCGTGTGAGTAACCGGAAAATCCAATCGGCCTCGAGTTCGTCGCCACCGAGTGGGTCTGAGATCACTCGCTGTTGGCGCAAACTTCTTCAAGTACGGGCAGTACCGGTCAGCGAATGCGATGCGTTCGGTTCGCTCTGGAGAAACCAGAACCAGTCGGTGGGCTGGGTAAAATTCAACGGCGCGTCTCGCGGTTTACTCGACACCCGGTTGTGCAATTTCTTGACTCACCGCGCTTGTGACTTAAGTTTTCGATGTGGCAAGTGGGCCACGCTCCGACGGCGTGATGAATGAGCGCCGGCGCTTTGAAATTTCCTGCGGGTACAACCTCGGTGTGAGGTCTCGATATGTGTCTGGTATTTACGGAAGAGGACAAACCATGCAGTCACTCGCGGAAAGTGTGAGAAAGTTTCTGGTTTCGGAAGATGGTCCGACCGCTGTGGAGTATGCCGTCATGCTCGCGCTGATCGTGATCGTTTGCCTGACGGCGATCCAGGCGATCGCCAGCAATGCGAAATCTACGTTTGCCGGGATCAAATCCCGTATGGGCGGATCGTGATGGAGTCACCTGCATATCTCGTGGAACATTGGCCCGTGGTCGTGGTGAGCGCGACGCTGGTTGTGGCCGCCTGCATTGATGGCATCCGCCTGCGTGTGCCGAACTGGATCACTGTGCCCATGGTGTTCTCCGGGTTGATCTACAATGCGTGGGTCAATGGTTGGAGCGGCGTGGGAGACTCGATGCTGGGCATGCTGGTGGGGCTGGCCTGCCTGTTGCCTCTTTACAGTGTGGGGGGC
>JAFEBR010000874.1 GCA_018242565.1 Planctomycetota bacterium
ACACGATTTCCCGTCGATGGCCTTGATGACGTCGTATTCAATTAAACCGGCTTCGGCGGCCGGAGAGATGGGATACACATGTGAGACCGTGAATCGTCCCGATGACTTTGTGATGTACAGACCGCTCCGGTCGAATCGGTCCACGCCGTGGAATGCAGCACCGGGCTTTAAATAAAGCTTTTGTTTCGGAAAGTCGAAGGTGCATTTATAGCGAGACAAGTATCCAAGGCCCAAAGTGTTGTCTGACGCCGTCCAAGCCAGAATGTCGCGGTGGGAAAACCGCCCGATTTGCAATTGCGATACCACGCCAGGAATCGAGTCTCGGCGCCGTGCGACGAGCTCTAAACTTAAGCGATCAAATCCACGAAGTTGCGCATTGTTGGAGAGCTCAAGAAACGCTGTTTTGGATAGTCCAAGGGCAGCCGACTTACCCGTACAGAGGGAAACTCGCATTGGCGCCTCGGTTCCAATACGGACGTCGATTGCCGGAAAACCGTCAATCGTCTGCATCAGATCAAATGCTATCCCCAGATCCGACGGTGCCTGCTTAAACAGCCGGAACTGCCCAGCATCAAAATCAAATTCCGCAACAAAGTGCTTCAGGATGTCCAGGCCAATGCACCCATCGTATGCCTCACCCGTGAATTCAAATTGCCGTACGTCCATCAGCACAATGACATCAATTGGAAGACGCCGACCGCCCACGCGGATTTCTGGGGCAGCCCGGACTTCAAGGTCAACGTGACGTCCATCCGTATCTTGCAGTTCCGCTGTGCCTTGTAATTCGCCGGCGAGATTTCGGTGCCGAACATCGAGCGCGCTAATGGTGAGGCCTGTATCGACCAAGAGTCGCAACTTTTTTCCACCGACTTCGGCGGCGACAATCGGTAAGTCGCCATCCCTCGCGATTTCACATACGACTTCGCCAGTCGGATATGCAGCGCCGCACGTAGAACATGCACTCGAAAAATAGACCAGCGCCATTGCAGCGCAGAGCAGGGCGAAGTTAATCGATCGAGTGCCAGACTTTACGGAAAAATCGACAGACCTAATTGGATGTGGTTCACTCATCCATGACTCCAGGGAGTGGTTTTGTCCGTTGATCAGTCGCTGTTTCGGGCCGTTATTACCGTTCTGTGCTTCTGGCACTTTGGGCCGATCAAAATTTGGTGGGAGGGCTTTTAGGTCAGTTGACTCTGTTGTTTCCCCGGATCGTGGCGTGCCTTCCGATCTACACTCGAATCCCGTCTGCCATTCCCAAGTGCCTTAATCGCTGACAATCTTGTTTGTTCTGCGAAGTTTATCGAGTCGTTGCGGAGCAATCGAGTTGAGCACGCTTATCGTCCGCTGTGTCGAGTCTCTGTTCGATTTACTCGAGCGGCGAACATTCTAAGCCGACGAAAGCCTGTGGGAATACGTATTCAACTGATCGTCCCTGGAGAGCAACAACTCATTTTGCGTCTCCGGCCTTGGCCGAGGAATGGCCAGGCCCGAAACTCCAACCTTGCGGTCGACTTCCGGCAGCGTAATCATTGCAGAAGTGAAGCCTGTTTTTGCGGCCTGACGAGTGAGGGTGTTTGTGTCGAAACTCATTGGCGTAAGTGGTTTGATCGTCGGCGTCCTCTGGCTGACGGGTGGAAGTGCGTATTCGCAGAGCCCAGACGCTGCCAGCGTCGAATTCTTCGAGGCCAAAATTCGACCGGTTCTCGTCGAACATTGCCACGCCTGCCACAGCAGTCAGAGTCAGCCTCTGCGAGGAAATCTGCGAGTCGATCGACGGGTGCTGCTATTGCAGGGCGGGGACCTGGGGGCCGCCATCGTCCCCGGTAAACCGGACGAAAGCCTGTTGCTGAAGGCCATCTCGCATCGCGAACCAGATCTGCAGATGCCGCTCGGCAAACCCAAACTCGCCGACAGCATCATCGACAACTTCCGCGACTGGATCGCCAAGGGCGCCGTATGGCCCGCGGACGACGTGCCGGTCGAGAAAGCCGACGGTTTCGATGTCGCGGCACGTAAGCAGGACCTGCCCTGGATCTGGAAAGCGCCGGTCAAACATTCGCCACCCCCGGTCAAACAGACTGACTGGGCACAGACATCAATCGATGCGTTCTTGCTGCACCGGCTGGAAGAGGCGGGTTTGAAACCGGCTCCCGAGGCGCCCTCTGCCATCTGGCTCAGGCGAGTCTACTTTGCCCTGATCGGTCTGCCGCCGACGCCCCAGGCGCTGGCCGCGTTTCAAGCCGATTCGGGACGCGCGGCACGCGAGCGTGTCGTCGACGAATTGCTGGCGCTGCCGCAATTCGGAGAGCGCTGGGCCCGGCACTGGCTCGATCTGGTCCGGTACGCCGAGTCGCGGGGCCATGAAAGCGATTTCATTATCCCCAACGCCTATGAATATCGCGATTACGTGATTCGGGCCCTGAACGCCGATTTGCCCTACGATGAATTTGTGCGCGAGCACCTTGCCGGCGATCTGTTGCCTCACCCGCGTCGCCATCCGAAGACGGGAAGCAACGAGTCGATTATTGCCACCGGCTGGGCCTTCCTGGGAGAAGAGATTCATGCACCGGTCGATACACGTCTCGACGAAACCGAACGCATCGACAACCGCATCGACGTCTTGAGCAAGACGTTTCTCGGGCTGACCGTCTCATGTGCCCGCTGCCACGACCACAAGTTCGATGCCATCTCGCAACGCGATTACTATGCCCTGGCAGGTTACTTCATCAGCACCGGGCAGCGGCTGGCGCGGTTTGAATCCATCGAACAGGAAAAGGCGGCGGATGCACAACTGGCCGAGTTCGACACGGCGGCGCAACCGGCACTCAAAGCCGCGCTGCACGAGTCTCTGTCGGAACTGAGTTCCAACGTCGGTTCGTATCTGCGGGCTGCCGTGGTGGGTTTAAAATCGGCCGGTCTGCCCGCGCCCGAAGCCGGCAAGCGGATCACTTCAGCCGAGTTTACTGAGCCGACCCGGGCCGCACTCGGGAAGCTGGCGGTCGAGGCCGGCATATCACCCCAGCGCCTCGAATATTGGGTGGCGTCCCTCTGGAATGCCGCAACCGACCGTCACGATTTGCTCCATCTGCTCGCTCGGGCCGCGCTCGCGACCGACCTGCCGCGCGAACCGGCCGTGAGCGACGCGCTCGAATTGGGCTTGGCCGAGGGAATGCGGACGGTGGTTGATTTTGGCTCGCTTTCCCCCGCCGACTGGTCGGCGGATGGCTTGGCGTTTGGCTCGCGGCCTTACCCGGCCGGCACCCTGCAGTTTGTGCCCGGGGCCGAGGGGAGTCCGCCATCGGTGCGGCTGTTTTCGCTGCCGGCGGCCTCCACCCATCTCGACTGGAAACGGCTGGAACTGGCTCCGGGCAACGAGCGCGAGCCGACGCTCTACGGAGGTTGGATTCGCGACGGGGCCATGCTGCGCTCGCCAAAGTTCGAATTGAAGACGGGACGGTTGCACTACCTGGTGCGTGGGTCCGGACGCGTGTTCGCCGCGGTCGATTCACAACGCCTGTTGACGGGCCCGATCCACACCGGCCTGGTCCGCGAATGGGGCTTCGACGATCGCTGGCGTTGGGAATCGCACGACCTGTCCGCCTATGCCGGACACCGGGTCGCCCTGGAATTTTCGCCGAGTAACGAATTCGATACGTCGATCGCCCGCATCGTGGAAAGTGATCAGGTTCCCGCCGAACCGGTCACGGCGGGTCGGTTCGCCGTCCAGGTGGCGACAACCGGACAAGTCGAGGGGCTCGAGCCGGTCCTCAAGCTCTACCAGGAACTGGTGTCGTCGGCAGTCCATGCGCTGAAATCGGGAGCGGCCCGCCGGGGTGAGCTGGAGACGGCACGCTGGCTGTTGAAGCGTCCCGAACTGTTGACCGGAAAAGTTGGGACCTGGCCGGAGGCGGTGGCTCATAAACTGGCTACCCAGGGTCAATTCCGCGAATCGTTGCTGGCCGAGATCCCGCGGCAGTCGCGAACGGTCCCGGCCATGCTGGATGGCAACGGCGTTGACGAATACCTGCTGGTGCGCGGGAAACATCAGCGCACGAAAGGGACTGTGCCGCGACGATCGCTCGAAGCCCTGGGCGGTACGGCACCTCACCGGAGTCTGCCGGGCAGCGGCCGGCTGGACCTGGCCCGCGAGTTCACGAATCCACAGCATCCGCTCGTCGCGCGGGTGCTGGTCAACCGGGTCTGGCATCATCTATTTGGCTGTGGCATCGTGGCGACGGTCGATAATTTCGGCGTGCTGGGAATGCGTCCCACCCATCCGGAATTGCTCGATGACCTGGCTGCCACATTCGTCGCCGACGATCACTGGTCGCTCAAGCAACTGATCCGCCGACTGGTGTTGTCGCGTGCCTTCGCGATGTCCAGTGATCCGGCCGATGCCGCGGCGGAAGAGTGCGATCCCGAAAACCTGCTCCTGCATCGAATGCACATCAAGCGACTTGAAGGCGAGGTGATTCGTGATGCGATTCTCGCGGTCTCGGGTCGGCTCGATCTGCGCCTGTACGGCCCGTCGGTGCCGTTGCACGCCTCGCAGTTCATCGAAGCGCGGGGTCTGCGCGGTGAACGCGGTCCCCTCGATGGCGACGGGCGTCGCAGTATATACGTATCGGCCCGGCGAAACTTCTTGCCCACCATGATGATCGCCTTCGACACCCCGACGCCGTTCACAACGGTGGGACGTCGGAATATCTCGAACGTGCCTGGCCAGATGTTGTTCCTGATGAACGATCCGTTCGTGCATCAGCAGGCCGAGTTCTGGGCCCGTCGGCTGCGTACCGAAGCGCCCGACCTGCCGGCGGAAGTGCGGGTGCGGGGCATGTTTCTGGCGGCCCTCGCACGTGAACCAGGCTCCGCCGAGACCGAACAGTGCATGGCGCTGGTGCGTGATGCGGCGCAGCTTCTGGGAACTGACCCGTCGCGTCCCGAAGCCTGGGCCGAGTTGTGCCAGGCGCTGTTCGCCGTGAAGGAATTCTTGTTTGTCCGCTGAGTTTGCCAGATCACGTTGGTCGGATTTTGCGGAAACTGCTGCTGAGAGGTTTGTGAAATGGCACCGATGACACAATTTGAGCAGAGCCTGTTGGGCCCGATTCCGCGGGGTCCGTTGTCGGGGCCCTTGAGTCGGCGTACGGTACTGGCCCGGTCGGCAGGGGGGTTCGCGACGTTGGCACTGGCCGCCCTGTGTGGCCGCCCCGCCGAGAGCCACGAATCGGCGCAGGGCCCGCTGGTGCCACGGGCGCCGCACGAAGAGCCGCGCGCGAAGCGCGTGATCTTTCTGTATATGGACGGAGGCGTCTCGCAAGTTGACAGCTTCGACTACAAGCCGAATCTCGAAAAATATCACGGGCAGGATCCGCGCCGGGCAATCGGCAAACTGGAAAAGACGCAGTTCGATAACATCGGCACGGTGATGAAGTCTCCCTGGAGATTTTCCCAGCGGGGCCAATGCGGCCTGTGGACCAGCGATCTGTTTCCGCAACTGAATCGCGAGGTGGACTCGCTCTGTTTTCTGAAGTCGATGACTTCGAAGTTTCCCGAGCACACCAGCGCGAATTATTTTCTGCATTCGGGTACGGGATTGCAGGGGCGTCCCAGTCTGGGGGCCTGGGCGACTTACGGGCTGGGGAGTGATAACCAGAATGTGCCCGGTTTTGTGCTGCTCAACGGAGGCCTCATTCCGTCTGGAGGGCTCGACAATTTCAACAGTGGGTTTTTGCCGGCCAGTTACCAAGCGTCGATCCTGGAACCGAAAGATCCCCCGCTGGCGAATATCAAGCCGTTGGAAAAATCGTCGCGACTGCAATCGCTGAAACAATCGTTGATCCGCGATCTTGATCGGCGGACACTCGATCAGATCGGGCATCTCGATGCGCTCGAGTCGGCGATTGCCAACCACGAACTGGCCGCCCGCATGCAACTGGCCGTGCCGGAACTCTTGAACCTCGAAGGCGAGACCAAAGAAACGCACCAGTTGTACGGCCTGGATGCCGAGTTTGAATTCACCCGCAGTTACGCGCGGCAATGCCTGACCGCCCGCAGGCTCGTGGAGCGGGGGGTCAGGTTTGTGGAACTGACCTGCCCGCGAATCAGCGGTTATGACCGGTGGGATGCGCATGGTGGTCTGGCGAATAACCATGGCCAGAACTCACGGGCCGTCGATCAGCCGATTCGCGCACTGCTGGTCGATCTGCGGCGCCGGGGACTGTTGGACGACACGCTGCTGGTGTTCTCGGGAGAATTCGGAAGAACGCCCTTTGCCCAGGGTTCCGACGGTCGTGATCACAACGAGCATGGCTTTACGGTCTGGATGGCGGGCGGCGGCGTGCAGGGGGGCGTGAGTTACGGCGAAACCGATGAATGGGGTTACAAGGCCGTGACGAATCGGCTGGAAATGCACGATCTGCATGCCACGATTTTGTACCTGCTGGGCCTCGATCACACCCGCCTGACATATCGCTTCGGCGGCCGCGATATCCGTCTGACCGACGTCAGTGGTCGCGTGATCGACGATATTCTGGCGTGACGGACGTGGGCGGCAGCCTGATCAACAATCGGCAGCGCCTTCGGTTGCCGAAAGTCGTCGCCCCGGTTCAGTCGCCGCGACCAATGGACGGGAGCGTCTCTGTCCTCAGGCCGGGTCCGCCTGCATGGCGGCGAGTTCATTTCCGCTGGGGTCGAGGAACTGAAATCGGCGTCCACCCGGAAAACTGAAGATCGGTTTGACGATCGTGGCACCGGTCGCCAGAACCGCCGCCAGCGTGGCTTCCAGGTCGGTCACTTCGATGACCGGCAATGGTGCTGTCGTGGCTTCCGTGGCGTCGGCCTGTAATCCAATATCGACATCCCCGGTCAGGGTACAGGCATATGTCGGCCCGAAGCCCGTCATCTGCATACCGAACACCGTGGCGAAAAACGCCTGGCTGGCGGCCAGATCGCGTGTGGGTAACTCGATGAAATTCGGTCTGGCCATTATGGATGCTCAGTTTTGTGGAGTGACCCGAGCCTGCAGATGCGTGCTCGATTTCACCGATTCTATCCGGTGCTGCGGGCCGGTCAACGACCCAGAGTCTGGATCGCTTTGCTTAAAATCCGACGTGTTCCCGCCGATTGTCGCGTCCACCACGTCAGGCCTGTCTCGTTACAGGTCTGTTACAATTGCGACGCGATTTCTGTCGTATGATGACGCCAGTGGTGCAGAGTTGCGTGCATGACTCTGCCAGACGTCTCGACAGAAACAGGAGTCGGACCATGTGTAGACGATGGTGTGGCAACGGACGATATGGATTGTGGGCAGGGCTTGTGGGTTGTGCGCTGGTCCTGGGTGGCTGGGTTCCCGTGTGGGCCCAGGAACAGGGCCCGCCGCCCGCTGGGACATTCGACGGCAGCTTTCGCTGTTCGCGGGCGGCGCAGGCCGCGTTACCCGCATTGACGGTCAAAGCACTGCACGAGGACGCCTCTGTCAGTTCCGCGGCGATCGCCGAGATGCGCAAGTTCGGTCCATTGGCCGTGCAACACCTGCTGGGTGATGTGGAACTGCAGAAATCGCCCCGCTGGTCGAGTGTGCTCGATGCCGTCGCACAGCAGAAGGATGCGAAGTACAGCGGGCTGTTCTGGCACACCGACCTGAGCACCGCGTTGGCCGAGGCCAGGTACAGTAAGAAGCCCGTACTTTCCCTGCGACTGCTGGGCCAACTGACCGACGAATTGAGTTGTGCCAACAGCCGCTACTTCCGGACGACGTTGTATCCGAATCAACAGGTCAAAGCCCTGCTTTCCCAGGAGTTCGTGTTGCACTGGCAGACGGTGCGGGCCGTGCCGATCATTACGATTGACTTTGGCGACGGACGAAAAATCCAGCGGACAATTACCGGCAACAGCCTGCACCTGATTCTGGATGACCAGGGGCGATCGATCGATGTGCTCCCCGGCCTGTATGCGGCCGAACCCTTCGTGAATGAATTGCGCAGTACCTCGGCGGCTGCCCGGAAACTGGCCGAATTTCAGGGGGCCGAGTTTGTGTCGCAACGGGCCCGCATGCATGCGACCCGTCTGCAGGAGGTGTCGCACGACTGGGAACAGCGATGCGCTGTCGCCCAGACGCCCGGACTGGCGATTGGTATCAATCACCCCGATGAAGTTTGGGCTCGCGTGGTTAATGTGCCGAACGCACCGGCCGTGCTCGATGAAACGGCCCGACGGGCCGTGCTGGAACATCTGGCTCCCGCCGAGCGGGCCGGGCGACTGGCCTTGGCCAAGTCGATTGCCGAAACTCCGCAAATGGCCATGATTCGCAATCTGAGTCGAGTGATCAGCGAAGATTCGGCACGCAACGAGTATTATTTCCATGCGCAGATCCACAGTTGGTTTTCCCTGCCTGTGGTGCTGCCCGAGGGGGACGCGCTGGTGGCTCGGGTGTATGCGGACCTGTTTCTGAGTCCGCTCGACGATCCTTGGTATGGCTTATCTCGTCCCGACATTTATTCCGCAATTAAGCAAGATGGACGCCTTGACGCTGTCACCCAGAACTCTGGTGATTGAAGACGATGCCGCGATTCGTCGTGGCGTGGTCGACGCGCTCCGTGCGGCTGGCCACGAACCCAGCGCCGCGGGGCGCGGCGACGAGGGACTGGCACAGGCACTGGACGGTGCCTTCGACCTGGTGCTGCTGGACCTGGTGCTGCCCGGCAATTCGGGGTGGGACATCCTGCGCGTGTTGCGCGCGGCTCAACCCGAATTGCCGATCATTGTCTTGACCGCCTGCGGCGCCGAAGACCAGCGGGTCAATGGGTTGAAAGCGGGGGCCGATGATTATGTCGTCAAGCCGTTCAGCCTGCGTGAATTGCTGGCACGGGTTGACGCCGTGATCCGTCGGACTCCACGGCGCGTGCCCGGCCCGACGCGTGTCCGATTCGTCGGTGGAGTGGTCGACATCACTCAGCGGACATTGACGCGCGACGCGGGGCAGGTGGTCGATCTCTCGGAAAAAGAAGCCGCGCTCCTGGTGTTCCTGGCGGCCCGCGCCGGCCAGGTCGTCTCGCGCGAGCAATTGCTGGCGGGTGTCTGGGGACTCAATCCGCAAGGACTTAACACGCGGACCGTCGATATGCACATCACCCGGTTGCGCGAAAAACTGGGTGACAATGCGGCGAAATCGCGGGTCCTGAATACCGTCTGGGGACGTGGCTATCAGTTCGATGGAACGGCCGAGAATTGATGTCCGGTGACCCCTGTAACCGCGAAAATCCGTGGCGGACCGCAGATCGACTGCCTGTTCCCGGACGGGATCGATTAGAATCTCATTGTGAACTTTGACCTGCTTCGTGTGCGTGTGGCATGAAACGACCCTTGTATGCCTGGACCATTTTGGGGCTCTGCCTGTCGGCGATGGTGGCAGGCGTGGCCTGGCTCACGATCGCTGCGTGGCGGGCCGAACACGATCGACAGCAGGCCCTGCTCGACAGTGACATGCGCAACGCCCTCTGGCGACTGGATTCGCTGGCGGCCCCGTTGCTGGCAATCGAAATGAATCGCCCGAGTTACTCGGTGCCATTGGCAGGCACTCCCCTCCTGGCCAGGAAACTCGTGCGGGGCTACGTGGTGCGCGATGTGGGCGGCAACTGGACGATCCGTACCGATGCGCGGACGAACGAATGCGCGCCGCTGCCCGAGGACTCGCAATTGCGGACAGCCGACTGGTCCCGACTGATACCGGCTCTGGAAGACCCACCGCGATTCGATCCGAATCTGGCCGACGATGGGACGGGCACCCCGTTGATCGAATGGCCGGTCACCGCGTATTTCGGAAATTCCACGAATTATCGTATGGCCAATGGCCTGCAACGCGGCAACGGGCGCACGCAGGCGGCGCCCGATCCGAATCTCAACCGGGTCGTACAGGAAGTTCAGCAACTGGCGACGCAGAATACCTACAACAATACTGCGGCCCCGCCCACAGCCCGGCTGGGACCCTTGCATCCGGTGTGGGTGGACGACGACCTGGTACTGGCGCGGTGGTTGCCCGTTTCGGGCAGCATGACGACACCGCCGCTCGAAATCTGCTGGCTCGATTGGCCCGAATGGAAAGCGCTTCTGGAAGCCGAACTGGCCCAGTCACGCACTCCGCTGCAACTGGTTCCCGACAAGGCCACCGACACAGGTGCCGAGGCGGCCTCGATGACTGGAAACGACTGGCGCATGATCACACTTCCGGTCCGACTGGCGCAGGTGCCGCATCACGCGTCGGGAAACTGGCCGTGGCCTTTAATGAGCGCCTGTGCCTTGCTGGTCGTAGTGGCTCTGGGATTTGGGTGGCTGACGAAACAGACGCTGGCTCTCAGCGAACGGCGGGCCGCGTTCGTCTCGGCCGTCACGCACGAATTGCGGACACCGCTGACCACGTTTCGGCTGTATACCGAAATGCTGGCCGAGGGGCTGACTGTCGATTCCCAGCAGCAGCAGACATATTTCGATACGCTGCACCGCGAGGCGAATCGTCTGACGCATCTGGTCGAAAACGTTCTGGCTTATGCCCGGTTGGAGCATGGCCGGTCGACGTCGCGCAACGAAACGGTCACCGTCGGCGATTTGTTCGATCGCTCTTTGCCCCGTCTGCGGCAACGGACCGCCGAGACGCCGCTCGTGCTCGAATTGGACCTGGCACCGGAGGTCCGTCCAGCCCGACTGACGACGAACACGCTCGCTGTGGAACAGATCCTGTTCAATTTGATCGACAACGCGTGCAAGTATGCGTCGACCGCACAGCAGGCCCGGATTGAGTGCCGGGTCGAACTGGTGCAGGAGCAGTGGTTGTCGATTCGAGTCGCCGATTTTGGACCGGGGTTATCGCACTCGGCACGGGGGACCCTGTTCGAGTCGTTTCGGAAGTCTGCGGCCCAGGCGGCCGATTCGGCGCCGGGGATTGGTCTGGGACTGTCGCTGTCGCACCGGTTGGCCCGGGAATTACGGGGCGAATTGCAGTATCGTCCGCACGTGCCCAGCGGAGCCGAGTTTGAAATCCGCCTGCCATTAACGACCGCCTGATCCATGTCCAGGCCGCGATGACGCAGCCAGGTTTCCCCAGCCTGGGGCCCGATCTGTGGGCAGGAATCGGTGGCGGATCGAGTTTGGCGATTCGGGCGGCGATTCGTCGCCCGAATTTCGCGATTCCGGTGGAATTCTCGCGAGATTGCGAGGGCGGGGGAAGATCCTTTTAATTTCCCGACTCACGGTCTAGAATCAGAACGTGTGGTGTGCTCCCGCCGCGTTATCCCCCCGCGTTTCCCTCGATTTTCGGTGCAAGGCTCATGGTCCGTCGTGCGAAACTGGCTCTCGAAGATGGCAAAGTGTTTTCTGGTTTCGCTTTCGGTGCGGATGGGGAAGTCGATGGCGAAGTCGTGTTCAACACGAGCATGACCGGTTACCAGGAAATCCTGACTGATCCGTCGTACTGCGGGCAGATCGTCACGATGACATATCCACAGATCGGCAACTATGGCATCAATGCCGAAGATGCCGAAAGCCGCAAGGTCTTTCTCCGCGGATTCATCGTCCGTGAAGTATGTGACCGGCCCAGCAATTTCCGGTCGCAGCAGAATGTGTCCGATTATCTGGCGCAGGCGGGCGTGGTCGGCATCGAGGGCATCGACACCCGTACGCTGGTCAAGCACATTCGCCAGGAAGGGGCGATGAAGGGCATTTTGTCGACGGTCGATTTGAATGACGACTCGCTGGTGGCCAAGGCTCAGGCCAGCCCCGGCCTGGTCGGCCGCGATCTCGTAAAAGAAGTCATGCCCGCACAAGCCTACGCCTGGAACGAAGGCCTGTCGGAACTGGCCCGTTCGCCGGTCAAGACGGGGCCGGTGGTCACTCCCCGAGCTGGCGGAAAAGAACCGCATGTCGTGGCGATCGACTACGGCATGAAATGGAACATTCCTCGCCATCTGCGGGAATTGGGTTGTCGAGTCACCGTGATTCCCGGCACCGCGACGGCCGACGAAGTTCTGGCACATAATCCCGATGGAATCTTTCTGTCGAACGGGCCGGGTGATCCGCGACCGTTGGACTACGCGATTACCACGATCAAGAACCTGCTCGGCAAGCGTCCGATTTTCGGAATCTGCCTGGGACAGCAGTTGTTGGGCCTGGCGGCCGGGGCAGAAATCTACAAATTGAAATTCGGCCACCGCGGAGCCAACCAGCCGGTGCTGAACCATCAGACCGGACGTGTCGAAATCACGACCCAGAACCATGGCTTTGCGATCAAGGCGGAAACGCTGCCCCGCAATGTGGAAGTCACTCACCTGAACCTGAACGACCGCACGGTTGAGGGCATCCGCCTGAAAGATTGCCCGGCGTTCTCGGTTCAATACCACCCCGAAGCTGCGGCAGGACCGCACGACAGCCAGTACCTGTTCAGCGAGTTTTTCAAGATGCTGGCCTGACTCACCGACGACCGATTTCGGTCTTTCGCGCCCTTTACGAATTGGCTCTGAGTAGTCCGACAGAGTCCGATTTGCCGGCGCGGCGGACGGAAATCTCCCACCGCACCAACACGCCGATCGACACCCGAGGGACGCCGCGTGGCCGACCGAAATCAATTCCTGACAACGATTCGCGAAGCCGCCGCCCGCGGTCGTGCCCATCGTGTCGCGATCAACCCGGCGGC
>JAFEBR010000875.1 GCA_018242565.1 Planctomycetota bacterium
AAAAACGTCGATGATCCGGTGATGAGTGAGCGCATGTTTGACATATCGGCGCAGGTGCCGAATGTGCCTGAGAAGATTTATTTACCCACAAAGCGGGTCGGCATGCCTGTTTCGATAGGGTAATCTGGGGTGTTTTTGCCGGGCCGCGGCGCGGTGCGTCCCCAACCCCTGTGTTGCCTGCACACCCGTGCCAGGTTGGTGGTGGCTTTGCGAGAATCTGTGTCGAAACCCCGTCCCCCTGAACGCGGCCGCCGGGCTCAGGCGGTTACCGTGGAAATGCCTTTCTTTCGCGAAACAGTCGGCGTATAAACGAATACTTGTGGATGCTCTCGTTCGCCCTGCTGGACTCAAACGATGTCGAAGACCTTCTGGTGCCCGCGTTGGACTGTGTTGTTCAGTGTCGTCTCCTGCCTGGTCTGTGCTGACCGGGGTGCTCTGTCGGCTGACGCTGCCGACTGGCCCCGGTTCCGCGGTCCGAATGGGACCGGTCAGTCGTCGGCCGCAGGCATTCCAGTTGAAATCGGTGAAGAGTCGAATCGACTTTGGAAGATCGAATTGCCCGGTGCGGGCAATTCGTCACCTGTCGTAGCCGATGGCCGTATTTATCTGCAGACCTCCAGCAGCGATGGCAGTGAACGGCGACTGCTCTGCATCGACCTGCAGAGCGGTCGGACGCTCTGGACTCGGTCGGCTCCCGGCGGGCCAGGGGTGACGCATCGTAAGAATACGCTGGCGTCGTGTACGGGCGCGGTCGCCGACGGTCGGGTGTTCATGCCCTTCTGGGATGGCAAAAGGCTGACGGTGTCAGCGTATGAAATTGACGGACATCCCCTGTGGACGACCGACCTGGGAGAATTCACCAGCCAGCATGGCGCGGGGCACTCGCCGATTGTCGTCGACGATCATGTCATCATCATGAATGATCAGGATGGTCTGGCGGAAGTGGTGGCTCTGGAAGCCCGCACCGGTGCGGTCGCCTGGAAAACACCCCGGCATGCATTTCGGGCCTCGTATGCCACGCCTGTGGTGATCGAACGCGCCGGACACGGTCCCGAAGTCGTGGTTGCCAGCACCGATGGCGTGGCGGGTTACGATCCGAAAACCGGTACGGAATGCTGGAAGTGGATCTGGGCCAGCAACAAGCAGGAACTCCGCACGGTCGCCTCGCCGGTGGTCTGCAACGACCAATTGTTCTTCAGCGGCGGTAACGGACCCGGGGCCCGACACGCCGTGGCGATCAACCTCAAAGGGAAAGAATCTGACGACACGCCCCACTTCGCCTGGGAAACGCTCAAGGACTTTCCCTATGTGCCCTGCCTGCTGAGCCGGGGTGATAACGTGTATTTCATCAACGATTCCGGGGTGGCTGGCGGGTTTCACGCGGCGACCGGGCGTCGTCTGTGGCTCGAACGACTGCCGGGGGGTGATGTGACGGCCTCGCCGGTGATGATCGAAGATCGCATTTACGCGTTCACCGAGAATGGCGCGACGTTTGTTTTTGCCGCCGATACTCAGTTCAAGCTGTTGGCCGAGGGCAAATTGGCCGAAGGGGTCAAAGCCAGTCCGGCCGTCGCGGACGGTCGACTGATCGTCCGGGGCGAGAAGTCGCTGTACTGTTTCGGACGGCCGACGCCGGCCCAGTGATCTCATCGATCGTCAGCCTGCCAGTCCGTTACGGCAAAAAGCCCCGCTCGCGCAGTTCGTTGATATTATCGGGCGCGCTGCGGATAACCCGCTCGGCGGCATACCGAAACGCGGCGAAACCGGCGAGATTTGACGGGGCGCACAGAATTGCCACCCGATCTTCTTCATCGCGGTCGAGTTGCCGGTTGAGTTTCGCGACCGCTTCTTCGACGCTGTCGGTCACAATTTTCGAGGGGCCCTGCAGGTTTTCGAACTGCAGGTTCGAAAAGGCCGCCGTGCGCTGCATGAAGAACCGGGCCAGCACATCTTCTTCGGCGTTCTCGAAGAAGTTGCGGAATTCGGGATGCACATTGTCCGGCGTGAGAATCAAGGGCCGAGTGATTTTGATTTCGCCTTTGCGGATCGTCACCGTCTCGGCCGGCGAACGCGGATTGCACACGAGGTAATAGGGCAGATCCGACTCTCCAAAGGTGAAGAGCGAGTACTGCACAGGGCGTGCGATCTCAATCGACTCCCACGCCTGCTGAAACCGGATCTGTTCTTCAAAATCGAAAAAACTCATGCTGTGCTCCGCAGAGACTGTAATCGGCGGCAGACGGTTTCAGCAAGCGCGCGTCTGTAAGATCCCGCGGTGACGCTCGGGGCAGTTTTTATCGTGTCCGAATGGCGCCCGCGAGGGGACGACGCCAGGATGTCGCCAGGCACCGTCCCACCGGACAGAATTGCCGACCACTTGCATTCTGGCCCATCGCCCGGGAAAATTGCCGCAGAGGAGTTAACGGACAACGCTCCCGCTGTGAATTTCACAACATCTGATAACAAGACGGAGGCAGGATTTATGGGTGGACCAATTGTGCGTACGGGAACGAATCCCGCGTATTGGGCGAACTGGGAAAACGTGTTTGGCAAGGGGGCGAAAGCCGCGGCGAAGTCTGAAGCCAAGACCCCGGCCAAGGCCAAAAAGGCGGCCAAGAGCACCAAAGCCAAGAAGAAAAAGAAGTGAAGCGTGGTGATCTCGCGCTCGCCGTTCTGGTGTGGGCGTGTTTCGCCGGTGTTGTGTTGTACCGGACTTCGTTGCCGGGCATTAATGAGCCACAATACCTCTGCAAAGCGAAGCATTTTTACGCCCCCGAATGGTGCGCGCGAGACATGTTTCTGGACTCGGCGAATGCCCACTGGGTCTTCTACGCCGTCATCGGGCCACTGACGCGAATCGCGACTCTCGATCAAACCGCAGTGATCGGGCGCGCACTGGCCTGGGCCTGTCTGGCCTGGTCGTGGGTGCGGCTGGCCCGGTTGTGGCTGACGGGCCGCTGGTCTCCGGTCGTGGCGGCCTGCCTGTTTCTCTGCCTGCAGGCGTGGGGAAATTTCTCGGGCGAATGGGTGGTGGGCGGCGTGGAAGCCAAGTGTTTCGCGTATACCGCCTTGCTGCACGCGCTGGCCGGGGTCTGCGAAAAGTCGTATCGGCAGGCTGCGGCCGCTCTGGGACTGGCGATCAGTTTTCATCCGGTCGTGGGAGCCTGGGGGGCCATTTGCCTGGGGCTGGCACAGGCCGGGCCGATGATCGCGGCCTGGTGGCCTGCACGCCCGTCGCTGCCAAGCCGTTCTGCGGAGGAATTCACGCCCCCTGCGAGCAGGGCGCGGGCCTTCATTCGCGAGTGGGGTGTACCCGGTCTGCTCTGTCTGGGGTTGTCATTGCCCGGCTTGATTCCCGCGTTGCAGATGATCGCCACCGTTCCGTCAACCGAACTGGCTCGGCAGGCGGATGCCATTCAGGTTTTTGAACGGCTCGATCATCATCTTGATCCGACCGATTTTCCGCGGGCCAATTATGTGCTGTATGCCGTCGGGCTGGTGCTCTGGCTCCCCTGGGCCTGGCTGAGACGATCGTCTCGGCCGCAGTGTGTTTTCGCCAGGTTTGTGCTGGCCACGCTGTTCATAGCATCAGCCGGCCTGGTCGTGGGGATCGTGTTCCGCTCGGCCGGGTTGATGAAGTTCTATCCGTTTCGGCTGTTTGATTTGTTTCTGCCGCTGGCCGTGGCGCTGGCTGCCACTGAGATGCTCGAATGTCTGTTCGCCAGTCCGCGCTGGGCCGCACATTCGAAGGGCGCCCGGTTGGCTGCCTGGGCGGGGCCGGTGGTGGCCGGGTTGGCGCTGCTGGGGGCCTTACGGGCGCCGGGAAAGTACTCGAATCCGAGTCACATGCAGCCGGACAACTGGATGGCATTCGTCGACGCCTGCCACTGGATCGATGAACACACCCCGGCCGATGCACTGTTTCTGACGGGGCGGATGAACGTCGGCTTCAAGTGGTACGCACAACGTGCCGAGTACGTCACCTGGAAGGACTGCCCGCAGGATGCCGCGGGCATTCTCGAATGGAAACGCCGCCTGCAGCAGATCAAGGCCTGGCGCGCCGAGTCTGCTGAAGACGGAATTTCGGCCGAAGAAGCCGCTGCACTGGCTGCGGACACCGGCATCGACTACGTCCTGACCTGGTATACCGAGGCCTGGCAGATCGAGCCGGTGTATCGCAACAGTGCCCTGTGTGTTTACCGGTTGGCGAAGTAGTCGACCACCAGCACCTTATCGAGACGGCCGCCGACCAGTTTCACGAATTCCTGATGAGCCGGGTGCGGCAGATAGGCATCGCGACTGGCGGCGTCACGGAACGTGGCGAAGAAGCAGTGCGTGAAGCCCTGCGAAATGTTCTCGACACTCATGTCGGTGCCCCATTCGAAATCGACGATCAGTTCGATCTTGCCCTTCAGGCTGCCGAAGGCGGTGACCACTTCCTGCACCTGTTCGGGTGTGGCTTCCGCCTTGAATTTGAACAGCACGACATGGCGTACCACTTTGCCGGTCTGCTCGATCGATTCCACCATCCGTTCGGCGACAAACTTGTTGCCCTCGGCGTTGAGGTGTACGCCATCGGTGGTGAGCAGGTTCTTGTCGGCGTTGTCCTTGTTGTGTGCTTTCAGATGCGTCACGAAGTGCTTGCGCAGATCGAGGACGCGGGCCTGTGTTTCAAAAGCCACCTTGCGGCTGATGTCTGAGTATTCATCGAGCATCTTGTCGAGCGGGTTTGAGCCATCGTGTTTTTCGCCGATGACGCTGGGTGTACACAGCACAACCCGCGAGCCAACTCCCTGAATCTGCTGAATGATCCGCTTGAGGCCCTGCTCATAATCGGCCTTCGAAGTTCCCCGGCCATTCTGCGAATGCCAGACGTCATTAATGCCGATGTAGATGATGACGAGCGTGGGCTTCTTGGAGAGCACATCACGTTCGAGCCGCGCTTCCAGATCAGGAACGCGATTGCCACTGATCCCGGCGCCGATGATTTCGATTCCCAGGTCGGCATGCTTCTTGGCAAGCGTTTCCCGGGTGAGGGTGACATAACCGCCGGGCCCCGCGCCCCCCTGGGTGATCGAGTCACCCAGAAAAATGATCCGTTCCCCCTTGGCGAGCGGCTTGTCGATCGTTCGATCCGCCGCCGTGACGGTCTGACAGTTCATGAAAACTCCGGAAATCAACGCGAATGCAGCCAATACAAACCAGCGAGAGCGAATCATCGAGTGGGAGCCTTTGCGATCGAAGTCGGGCCTCTAGGCCAGACAGACAGTGAGAATGTCCTGAACACACAACAGGGAACGGTCCAGATACTAATCGCCGATTGCGGTCGCGCTCAAGTCGCAGATCAAAATCCCGTCTGCGGCAGTTTGACCGGGGCGACCTCCCGGTAACTCCCTCCCATGACGTGCGTCGCATCCGCCACCAGTCGGGTTGTTGTGAGGCTGTGCAACAGGTCGTATGATCGACTCATAAATAGAGTGGGCAGGCGCAAGCTCACTGTGCTGTATCGCGTACAGGCGGCGAACGTGATTGGCCGCGTGCTCAACGTGAGACCCCTCGCGCCATTGGCCCTGAAGAAACACTTGGAACAAAAAAAGACTCCTGGCGACACATGAAACTCGGATTGATCAACTCGGCGTGGGCCCAGGCGGGCCGCGAGACCGCCTGGGGAATTCGCAAAACCAAGGAACTCGGGTTCGATACGATCGATATTTTTACCGATCCGCTCGATATCGACATCCGCGAACGGCGGTTGATCAAAACCGAATGCGACCGTGTAGGGTTGCCGATCGTTTCCATTGCCTGTGTGGCTGTCGGCCTCGTGGACTTTAACCCCAGCGTGCAGCGGTTCAGCGTGGATCGCGTGAAAGCCTATCTCGACCTGGCCTACGAATACGAGGCGCAGAATGTGCTGCTGGTGCTGGGTGAGTACATCTGGAATCAAGAGGTGATTCCCCCCGTCGAACAATGGCAGACAGCCGTTCGAAACTGTCAGATCCTGGCGGAACACGCCGAGAAGCTGAAGGTGCAGATTGCCCTGGAACTGGAGCCATTCCGGTTGTCGCTGGTCAACGACGTCGATTCGATGGTGCGGTTTCTGCGCGACGTGGGGCACCCGGCCGTGCAGGCCAACATCGACATTTCGCATTTGTGTCTGTCGCAGGTGAAACCCGAAGAACTCCGGCGACTGAAAGGGCAGGCCATCCACGTCCACATTTCCGACTGCGATGGTCAGAAGCATGGCGATCTGCCTCCCGGTCGGGGAGTCGTCGACTTTCTGCCCTACCTGCGTGAAATTCAAGCCCTCAACCTGCAGGGGAGCATCTCCATCGAACTCGAGTACTCTCCCGAACCCAGTCAGATTGAGTCGTGGGTGGCCGAGGCGTATCGCGAAACCGATCGCTTGCTGCAGACCGTCGGCCTGCGGGGCTGAAGCGATCTTCGCCGTTACGGATTCGCGGCGGCCGGTGCGAGCGGCGTTCCGAACCGCACGACTCCCGCGACGATGGTCTGCACGATGGTGAGCCTGGTCCCCGGCGGATTGAGTCGATACACGAACAGGTCGGCGTTGTGGCCGGCGCGCAGCGTCTGTTCCGGATATCCGAAGAATCGCGTCGGGTTGCGACAGGCCATATCGATGGCTTCCCGCAGCGTCACCGCGCCGCAAGCCGCCGCGTGCGCGACACAATGGTCGGTCGCAGCGCCTGAACCGGCCAGAATATCGCGCTCCTGACGGTCGGCGACCACGATGCGTCCATCCTCGAGCACGAGTACGCGGCCCAGATCATTTTCGTAGGTCCCCGGTTGGCAACCGGCCCACCCCGAAGCGTCACAGGTGATGATCGTCTGCTGCGGAGTCTTGGCTCGCACCAGCGAGCGAATGACACTGGCCGGCAGATGCTGGCCGTCGGTGATCAGACTGGCTGACAACCGTGCATCCCCGAGTTGTTCCCAGATGTAATTGGGGTGCCGGCGAATGATGGGATGGGCCCCGTTCCCCAGGTGCGTGCTGAGTGTGGCGCCGGCTGCAATGGCCTGCTGGATCTGTTCGCACGTGGCGGCGGTATGGCCAATGGCAATCCGCACTCCGGACTCGACGGCCCTCTGAATAAAATCCAGCGCCCGCGGTACTTCCGGCGCAATGGTCACCAGTCGAATCCGGTTTCCCGATAACCGCTGCAGTGTGCAGAATTCGTCCCAGTCGGCGGGACGGATGTGGGCGCGGGGATGGGCCCCGCGCGGCCCGTCTTCGCCAGACAGGTACGGACCTTCCAGGTGACAGCCTGGAATCACGTGGTCCAGCCAGGGGTGTTGTTCCACCGCCTGTCGAATCGCCGAGAACCCGGCCGCCAGGGCCGCATGGGAGTTCGTGACCAGCGTGGGACACAGTCGCGTAACCCCATGGGCAAAATAGGGTTCAATCGCCTGCACCACCTGGGCGGGTGTGATACCCGGGTCGCTGAACCACACGCCTCCGTAGCCGTTGATCTGCAGATCGAACAAGCCGGGGGCCACAAACGGCCAGTCGGCGATGGGACCTGTGGGCCAGGCGGGTTCCACGGCGGTAATGCGATCACCCGCAAGGTTCAGGCGGACGGCTTCCCCCGTATCGTAACGGCGGGCCAACAGAGTGGAAATGGGCATGTGTCACTCGCAAGCGGTAGCGTCATATCGTCAGCCGGACCGGCGCTGCATCCAGCACCGCGGTGTCTGGCATTCATCGACCAATATCACGGTGAGGGCCGACTCGCGGCGTACCTCCAATAGAACAGGAGTGCCGGCGATTGTCGAGCGGGTTGGTCTGCGTTGTCGGCGGTCTGGTGAAATCCGCGGCGTCTCGGTTCCGCCAGCAGGTCGCCCGGCAGGTTCCAGGTTTATAAACCCTGACTCTGCCTGTCCGGTTTTCCCTTGCCGCGAACGGTTGGACCTGGGGCTGGCGGATTTCTTTCGCCCTTCGCAAAGCGGCATGGTAAGATCTGCACTGTCGCTCACACCGCTGGTGATCACCAGTACCTGCCGAAGACTGATCCGTCTTCGAGGCTGACCTGTTTCCGACTCTCACTTTGAGCGAGGCTCTCATGCAGACTCTCTGTCGTCGTCTGGTCCTGTGTGCTGTTGTCCTGCTGTCGGTCGCATCGTGGGCTGGCGCGCAGGATCCCCCCAATAACCTGTTGTACCAGATTTTCGTCCGCTCGTTTGCAGACAGCGACAACGACGCGAAAGGGGTTGGCGATCTGCGGGGGATTACCCAGCGACTCGATTCGTACCTGAACGACGGCAAGCCCGAAACCGACCACGACCTCGAAGTCGGCATGCTGTGGTTGATGCCGATTTTTCCAACCGACAGTTATCA
>JAFEBR010000876.1 GCA_018242565.1 Planctomycetota bacterium
AGGCGATCTGTCCACCGTGAAGTCCTGCACTGCACTGGTTCACCCTTACGCTGTGGCCGTTGTTCCACTTGGAGTAAATCATGAATCTGTCGATTTGGATTCCCGCCATGGTCATTCTGGGCCTCGTGGCCATGGGTGGCATGTTCGCGTTCATCGTGGGTTGTGAAAAAGTTTAAGGAGCCGTCTCATGTTGCTTCTGACCGCTGCTGTTACGCTGCTGTTGTTCATTTACCTGCTCGCGGCGCTGCTCCGTCCCGAGTGGTTTTAATACGACGGAAACACCGGGTGGGCGCGGCCCACCGAAACCGGCTTTTCGCGTGCATTTCGCGATCGCATTTGCCGATTGTGCGTGGGCTGTTCGACCGCAACCAGTTGACTGGTGGGCAAATCCCGCCCTGCGGCTCGCATCAATGTCAATTACGTAAGGTGGGCTCGGCCCACCGAGAAAAGGTGATCCCATGTGGCTGCTTCCTCTGCTGATTATCGCGACCGCCTGCGTGCTGTCGTTTCCCGTTGGGAAATACCTCGCCTGGATCATGGATGCCCGATATCAACCTCCGCGCCTCTTGAAGTGGATCGAAGACCGCGTCGACACCGGGCCGCAGAACTGGAAGCAGTACTGCGTGGCGTTCATGCTATTCAATCTCGTGATCTTTATCTTTGGGTTCGCCGTGCTGAGCCTGCAACCATTTTTGCCGCTCAACCCCGATGGAAAGGGAATGCTGTCTCCGACGATGGTCTTCCATACGGCCGTGTCGTTCATGACGAACACAAATCAGCAGCACTATTCGGGCGAGGTCCACCTCTCGTATTTCAGCCAGTTGTTTTTCATTTGCTGGAAGCAGATCGTGTCTCCGATTATCGGATTGGCAGCGCTGGTGGCGATCATCCGCGGCCTGCGCGGCGATAAGCACATGGGGAATTTTTACCTGGACGTCTGGCGCGGCGTGGCGTATTTCTACGTTCCCATCTGCCTCGTCGTGGCACTGCTGTTGATCTCGGGAGGCATGCCGATGACGCTGCAGGGGAGTGCCAAGGCTGCGACCGTCGAACCCGGCGCAATGGGCAGCGACGACGCAGGAGTTGCCAAGCCGCAGGAGATCTGCCGGGGACCGGTCGCGGCGATCGTCGCCGTCAAGCAGTTCGGCACCAATGGCGGCGGATACTTCGCCACGAATAGCGCTCATCCGTTTGAGAATCCCAATGCCGGGACCAACTTCCTGACGTGTCTCGGGATCATCCTGTTTCCGATATCGGCACTGGTCATGTTTGGCAAGATGCTCAACAATTTTCGACATGCTGCGGTCATCTTCGGAGTGATGCTGGTTCTGTCAGTCACGACGCTCGGCTGGGCGATCTACTGGGACACGCAGCAACCCAATCCGGCTCTCACAGCCCACGCGGCCCAATCGTACGAAACTGCGGATCCAAGTGCCCCGGATGGCAAGGGACAAATCGCGGTTTCCCCGGTCGCAGGACTCCCCGTGGATCAGGACCTTGGGAACCTTGAAGGCAAAGAGTTGCGATTCGGCACGTCGGCCGGCGCCACCTGGGCCGCCCTGACGACGAACACGTCGAACGGTTCGGTCAATTGCATGCATGACAGCCTGAATCCCCTCGCCGGGATCACTCCGTTGGCGGGGATGTGGCTGAATTGCATTTGGGGGGGCGTAGGAGTCGGGCTGATCAATCTCCTCGTGTACCTGATCATCGGCGTCTTCCTGGCTGGCCTGATGGTCGGGCGGACGCCCGAGTACCTCGGTAAAAAAGTCGAAGCGCGGGAAATGAAGCTGGCCTCCCTGGCCATGCTCGCACATCCCCTGTTGATTCTTATTCCCACCGGTATGTTCGTCGCCACCGACTGGGGGAACAAAGCCATGAATAATCCGGCGGCGCATGGTTTCTCGGAAGTCTTGTACGAATTCACTTCGGCCTCGGCCAATAACGGCTCGGGGTTTGAAGGTCTGGGAGACAGTTACGGATTCAATGACACACCGCCGCTGGCCCCTTACGGTGCGTACTGGGACATTGCCTGCGGTCTCGTGATGTTGTTCGGACGGTTCATTCCCATCATTGCCCCGATCGCGTTTGCTGCCAGTCTGGCCGCCAAGCGGCCCACGCCGCAGACCGTGGGAACACTGCGCACGGATACTGTGACCTTCGGTTTTGTATTGCTCGGAACAATCTTGCTCGTGGGGGCATTGCTATTCTTGCCGGCCGCCGTACTGGGACCGGTCGCCGAACACCTGGGTCCCATGCCGTTTGGCGGATGATTCTGCCGAGCACCACCCCAATAATCCTCGTATCCATTGACCCGATCCATCCTGGCACCCCGACCTTCGCCGACCCCTCGCGACGTGTGATTTCGAATTCTCGTCTGGTTGTGGTCCGCGAATCCTGGTTCCTTTCTATTTGACCGATTGAGACTGCCATGTCCCAAGTCATTGTTGTTGAAAAACCGTCTGTTGTTCCGGGCTCTCCCGAAGATCTGAAGAACAACCGCCGCGAAAGCCGGCGGCATGGGTTATTCGCCCCCGACCTGGTTAAGGCCGCGCTGGCCCAGGCGTTCGTCATGCTTCGCCCAGAC
>JAFEBR010000877.1 GCA_018242565.1 Planctomycetota bacterium
GATCTGGCGGCACCCCTTCCCCGGCCCCGGTCTGGCCGTGCGCTGCCTGGGTGAAGTGCGGGCTGAGCGCCTCGAAATTCTCCGCAAGGCCGACGACATCGTGCTCGATGAACTGCGAAAAGCGGGGCTGTATCGCAAGGTGCAGCAGGCGTTCGCCGTGCTGCTTCCCATCCAGACCGTCGGTGTCATGGGAGATTTCCGGACGTACGACAATGTCGTCGCGGTGCGGGCCGTTCAAACCGAAGATTTCATGTCGGCCGACTGGTATCCGCTGCCGCACACGGTGCTGCAGGCCATATCGACCCGCATCACGAACTCGGTGCGGGGCGTCAGTCGCGTGGTCTACGACATCAGTAGCAAGCCCCCCAGCACGATCGAGTGGGAATAGATCGCGTCTGGGCCTGAAGTTCGGGAACATCAAAGTCGCACTCGGGTTTTGCGGCTTCCGTCTCAGCTGCTGTGATAGAACCCACGTGGCATCCACGCTTCAGGCGGGTTCCTGCGGTCCAGACTCACAAATCACATCATCCGGGTACTGGCCACTACTGTCACGAGCGGTTTGTCTGTCTGATCCGATCTGTTAAAAACTGTGCGTGCGGTTTTGCATCTGTTGTCGTCGCTGTCAGCCGGGTTGCCCGGCGGGGTAATACTTCTGTGTCTGTCAACCACGAAAATGTCCGCGTGTCACTGGGCGACCGCAGTTACGACATCGCCATTGTCACTGACGAATTGGCCGGCCTGGGGACATGGTTGAAAGAGACGATGGTCCGACACGGCTACAAATCCGGCGGCACGGCGACGGCCCTGATCGTGACCGACGGTCACGTCCGTGACACACATGCTCGCGCCGTCGAGACCAGCCTGCAAGCTGCCGGTGTCCGCTGCGCGCTGGCCGTTCTCCCTCCGGGCGAACAAGCCAAATCGCTCGCCGAGGCGTCGCAACTGTACGACCAACTCGTCGAGGCCCAGGCCGATCGCCAGACCTTGATCATCGCCGTGGGGGGCGGTGTCGTGGGGGACCTCGCCGGCTTCGTGGCCGCCACCTACAACCGCGGCCTCCCCTTCGTGCAAGTCCCCACGACACTGCTGGCCCAGGTCGACAGTTCCGTGGGAGGGAAAGTGGGGGTCAATCATCCTCGCGGCAAGAACCTGATCGGCGCGTTTCACCAACCGCTCGGCGTGTATCTCGACACGGCCGTTCTCAACACGCTGCCGGTTCGTGATTACCGATCCGGATTGGCGGAAGTTGTGAAGTATGGTGTCATCCTCGACGCCGAATTCTTCGGCTGGCTGGAAGCGCACGTCGCCGAGATCAACACACGAGCGCCGGCGGCACTGCGGCACATCGTCTCACGCTGCTGCCGCTTGAAAGCCGACGTGGTTGAACATGACGAGTTTGAACGGACCGGCTTGCGGGCGGTGTTGAATTACGGACACACCTTTGCTCACGCGTTCGAAGCCTTGTGCGGGTATGGCGAACTGCTGCATGGCGAAGCCGTGTCGATCGGCATGGTCTACGCCGCCCGCCTGGCAGTGCGCAAGGGTCGGATCGATGCGGCCCTCGAAACACGACAAACGCAATTGCTGCAGGCACTCGAACTGCCGACCCGGCTTCCCGATTCGATGCGACTGTCGACCAGCGACATTCTGCAGCGCATGCGCCTCGACAAGAAAAACGCCGCCGGACGGTTACGATTCGTGCTCCCGTCACGACTGGGACACGTGGAACTGGTCGAGGGAATCGCCGAGACCGACGTGACTGCCGTCCTCGACAGTTTCGCGTAGCGCTCCCCGCGAACAAACGCCTGCCCGCGCATGATGGGTGCCAGAATTATGGGTGGCCGTTCATTCCCAATTGAACCGGGCCGCCATCGGCATGCGCCGGCCGCTGCCGAAGGCCCGTTGCGACAGCTTGATCCCCGGGGGCATCTGCCGGCGTTTGAACTCATTGCGGTCGAGTCGACTGGCCACCCACCGCACGGTTTCCGCCGGGAATTGCTGGCTTAGCGTCGCAATCGACAACTCGCGCTCAATCAGGCCTTCGAGAATGGCATCCAGCACCGGATACGGAGGCAGGGTGTCCTGGTCGAACTGGTTGGGGGCCAGTTCGGCACTGGGGGGTTTCTCCAAAGAGCTGACAGGAATCACTTCGCGCCCTTCGCGTTCTTCGTTGATATAGCGGGCCACGGCATAGACGTCGCGCTTGAAGACATCCGCCAGCACGGCGAAGCCCCCGGCCATGTCGCCATACAGCGTGCAATAGCCAACCGCGAGTTCACTCTTGTTGCCAGTCGCCAAGGCCAGCCACCCATGCCGATTGCTGCGGATCATGACAATCGCACCGCGGATGCGGGCCTGCAGGTTCTGATCGGCCAGACCGGCCGGTTGAGATGCCAGGTCAGCCCCCGCCACGTGCGTGGCTTCGTAGGCCTGGTGAATTCGATCGATAGGAACGATTTCGAAGTCGACCCCGATGGCCTCGGCCAACTGACGGGCGTCGTTCACGCTGTGTTCACTGCTATAGCGACTGGGGAGAGCCAGGCCATGCACATGTTCGGGCCCCACTGCCGCCGCTGCGATGTAGCACGCCAGGGCACTGTCGATGCCACCCGATAAACCCAGCACGCAATCCTTGAACCCGCTTTTCGTGACGTAGTCGCGCAGGCCCAGTGTCAGGGCATCGAGCAGGTCAGCCGGTCGTGATCGCGGTGCCGCCGTCGTCCGCTGGGGTCCGCACACTTGCACCGCATTCGTCGGCGGCACGATTTCACACACTCCGAAATCGCTGGCAAAGGGAGCCAGATGCAGGCATTCGTGACCCTGGGCATCGTACACCCGGCTGTTGCCGTCGAACACCAGATCGTCATTGCCCCCCACCTGATTGACGAACACAAACGGACGCCGGTGCCGACTGACATGCCGGCTGAGCAACTGCGAACGGCGATGCGGCTTGTCGATTTCAAAGGGGCTGGCCGAGAGATTGATGAAGACATCGACCCCCGCTTCGGCGAGTTCCGCGACCGGATCGCGCCGGTTTTCTGGCTTCAGGTGATACGCTGTCCCCGGCTCGCCGAACCAGGCGTCTTCACAGATGTGAACCCCCAGCCGCAGCCCACCGAACAGCACGGGACGGGCCGACTCGGCCGGGAGAAAATACCGCCGTTCGTCGAACACATCGTAGTTGGGGAGCAGACATTTATAGATTGTCTGGACGACTCGGCCGCCAGAGAGCAGACTGGCGGCATTGCCAATGGTGCCCGGCGGCAGATTCCACCGCGAGGGATGTCCCACCAGCAAGGCGACCTGCGTCGACGCCTCGGCCGCCAGCTTTTCGACCGCCCGGTCACAGGCCTCCACGAATCCTTCCCGCAGCAGCAGATCTTTCGGGGGGTATCCACTAATAGCCAATTCGGACACGACAACCAGTTCGGCCCCGGCGGCCTGCGCCTGCTGGGCGGCCGCCGCGATGAGCTGACTGTTTCCGGCAATGTCACCAACCGTGGGATTGATCTGTGCAATGGCGATTTTCATAGCGCAATGAGTTTAGCAGCAGTTGACCTGAAGAGCCTCTGACCCGCACAGAAATCCGCGGTCCACGACTGGCAAAAATGGGCATACAGCCCGCGACGAAAGTCGCCCGACACATCTATTTCTGCCGATATTCGCCGGCCCGCAGCACCTCTAAGCACCACGCCCGATCAGCCCGACTTCAACGCAGCGGAGGCTCGAGATCCGAGAGACCAGCGGCCCGTTCACCGCCGTGGATGGCCGAGTGCTGATACGCTTCCCGCAGCAGTTTCTGAAATTCACGCGGGTCGTATTTCTGCATGGTCTTTAACGAGTTCTCTGCGAATTTGTGGTCATCAGGTGCCAGCCCGAGGAACAAGTAAGAATCGAGGCCGCCCAGCGTCTTTCGCACTTCAGCGGCGACGGCTTCGCTGGTCCCGCGACGCCATTTCTCCAAAGAGTCCTGATCTGACTTTTCCCGAGCGGCCCGCTCAGCGACGGTTTCCGACTCAGCCCGTTTAGCAAATTCAGGCCGCGCTGCCCCCAGGCGCAGTTCCGTTTCGATGGCACGGATCGCCCACGCCACTTGCCGGGCGGAATGAAAATCTCGCAGGAAATCTTGCTTGAGCGAGTACAGTCCTTCCAGCACTGGGACGAGGTCCGCCCGTTTTAACGGCCCCGAGGCAATCGCCGTCGCCCGTTCTTCCAGCAGCGTGACCAACCCGGAGTTACCGGCACCGGCGCCTTGCACCGCACTCAACAACAACGCCGGTTCACCAAACGGCCGGACATCCAGCGCTTCGTTCAGTGATTTCAGGCGATCTTTGACTTGCGTACCCCAGTTTCCGCCATCGCCCGTGGCGAACAGCAGCGCACTGGGCCACTCGGCCGGGCGCGGACGTCCTGGACGACCTGCCGGTCGGCGGGCCTGACGCCACGCCGGTAACCGCAGTTCATGATGGCACGCCTGGCAGTCAAACGTCGCCCATTCCGGATGCTCGGGCTTCTGCGACTCGGTCGCAACGAGGCGAACTGATTCACTCATGGCGATCAAGCCGCTGACCAGGACCGATTTGGTGTGCCGCAGATCGTCGTCGATCCCGGGATTCACGGCGACGTATTGAGCCCGGTGCTGAAAGTCCCCTTTCTCGCGCAGGTTACGCCAGTGACGGGGCATGGCCTCGGTAAAGGCTTCGATTTCCAGGCTGGTCAACGGGGGATGGCCCGCCGCATACATCGCATGCGTGACTACCTTGTTCTCGGCGGAGTTGCCGATATGACACGAATAGCAGACTTTTGCTCGCTTGACGGGTTGCCGAATGTCTAACATCCCCAGCCCTTCTTTCTCGCCGGGAGGCAGCAGACGCCAAGAGGCATCCGTATGCGGCAGATCCCATTTCTGACTGGGGCCGTGACAGGCTTCGCAGGTCAGCCCCGACTCAGTGTACACCTTGGCGTATTCGGCGGGTGCCCCCAGGTGACATCCCAGGCAGCGTTCATCCTGCCAGGCGTCGATCTTCGCTTTGCCTTCGGCCAACGCTTCTTCCATTTTGGCCGACAGCGGGTTTTTCAAGGCTTCAAACGCGCCGTAATGCTTGTCGTGTTTCCGGAAGATCAAGGCTTCGTTCATCTGACAGAAATCGCGTGACCGGGGCTCAGCCTGACTGTGGCAGTCCAGGCAGCGACTGCCCCCCAGAAATTTCTCCTGGCTGGCCGGCGCACCGGCAGGGGCCGCGTCAGACAACTTGGGCCCGGCCTCTTGGGCAGATCCCGTCCGCACCAGCGCCGTCGCCAGGATCAGACCGACCAGACATCGTGCACCGATTCGCATATCCGATTTTCTTTGTCGCAAGAGGAGCGAACAGGCCCGTTGCGGATCGGGCCGAGATCACAAATTCCGCCAACTTTTCAACGTAACACGGGAGTCCACGGCGGGCAAGGTGAGGTCTCTGCCGCCGGCTCGTTCTTTCTTGGATTTTACGGAATTCCGGCCCTGCCGCCGGTGCCCATGCGTCAGGCAGCACGCTGACTTTTGGCCCGGCGTGGCAGGCGCACGACAAACGTGCTCCCCTGCCCCGGCCCGCCACTGCTGGGAGAAATCGTCCCCCCATGCTGATTAATAATTCGATGACTGATTGACAACCCCAACCCCGTCCCCTGACTGCCGGCCTTGCTGGTAAAAAACGGTTCAAACAGATTGTCGATGACCTCGGGAGTCATCCCGCAACCATTATCGACAAACGTCAGGACGATGTCGTCGGTCTGCTCCTGCAGGAAGATCTTCAGGGTCCCGCCCGAATCCACCGCGTCGAGGCCGTTCGCCACCAGGTTCAGAATGACCTGTTTGATTTCCGGTCCATGCACCTCGGCATAGCAGGGCCCGGCCGAGGCAAACTCCAGTGTCTTGTCGCGGTACTTCGACAGATGCTGCACCATGGCCACCACTTCTTCGACCAGACGCGACACATCGGTCGATTCCCGGACGGCATCGCGCCCCCGGGCAAAATCGAGCAAGCGGGCCGTAATTTCCCGGCAGCGAAACGATTCGTTCTGGATCATTCCCAGGTACTGCTGAATGACCTGACCTTCCGCCGGCTCAAACGCCGACAGGTGCTCTTGAAAACGACCTTCGAGCGATTCGCTGGCCATGGCGATCGCCGACAGGGGATTATTGATTTCATGGGCCACACCGGCCGCCAGAAACCCTACACCAGCCAACCGCTCGGAACGGACCAGTTGCTTGCTGCGTTCCTGAACCTGCCGATCGAGGTCGGCCGTGATTTCTTGAAAGCGGGTGGTCATCTTGTTGAAGGCATCGGCCAGTTCGGCCATTTCATCATGCGAGTTCAACTCAACCCGGTATTTGAAATCTCCCTGGGCGACGCGGCGGGCCCCCTGATGCAGTTTGCGGATCGGCACAAAGATCCACAGGTAGCCCGAACGCAACCACCCCAGAAACAAAACCACTACGACCGCCGAGGCGACTCCCAAAGTAGTCAGCGCCGATTTATAGACTTGCCGGGCCGACTCCAATTGACCTTTCAGCCCTTCCACCGGATCGGGAATCTGTGCAGCGATATCGGTCAGGTTCGCGACCTCTCGCCGCATCTTTTTCAGCGTGGCCACCCGCGTTTCCCGCTGTTCCATCTGCTGATTGAGTTGATCGAGACGGTGGCGGCAGGCGGCGTAATCCTGAATCCACTTGTACGTAAACGGACGCTGGGCCAGCCAGACGGCCGTCGGCGGCAGTTGGTCGGCCTTGCGACGGTAGTCGTCGGCCCGCTGCTGGGCTTCGTCGAGCAGCGTCCCCACGTGCATCTGCTGATAGCGAGACTCGGCGTCGTTCCGCACAGGCCAACGGTCTACCGGTGCCACCAAAGCCGCGGCCGCCGACAGCAATTCCGTCGGTTGCGGCGCATCGTTCAACTCAAAGGCCAGCTCATTGACCACGGCTCGGTTTGTCAGCAAGGCCCACATTCCGCTGGCCGAAAGAATCACGAGCATGCCCGAAACCAGACCGGCGCCCAGCAGCAATTTGCGGCGAATCGTTCTGGTGAACAGCACGTGGACCTCCCTGTCCAACATACGACGTGGGGCGTGGTCCCCCCACGGGCCCCCCGGCGATGGCAGGCGGGAGTTTAGCAGGTTTGCAAAAAATGGGGCAAGAGCATGCGTTGCGCCCCACAGGGGTGCTGCTGATGGAGCATCGCCCCCCCGAACAAAAGTCACACCGGGAAAATCGCCGCGACCGCGGTGTGGCCTTTTTCCAGGGCTCGTTCCCGTGGCGTGAGGCCCCGCCGATCTCGCATGTCGGGATCGGCCCCCCGATCGAGCAGGTCACACACCACCGCGAGATGCCCGCCGGCGGCCGCCTCATGCAGGGCGCTGGTTTGCCCCTGCCCGGCACGAAGCAATTGAGGCTCGGCATCGAGCAACGCCTTAACCTTGACCAGCCAGCCCCAACTGGCCGCGGCACAGATTCCAAACAACTCAGCAGGACACTGAAGCGTCTCATCCAGCAACGCCGAATCGGCCCCCGCATCGCGTAACAAGGCGACTGTCGCCGGGCAGCCGCTGAACACAGCCCAATGCAGCGGTGTCGCTCCGAGAAACGCGCGGAACGCCAGATCAATCGGCCTGGTCAGCAGAAATCGCACGACCTCCACATGACCATTGCGGGCGGCGAACGCCAGCGCGTCACTGATCTGTTCCACAGGTCGGCTGGGAGGACATGGCAGCCGCGATCCATCAGGAGCGTACCGCGAACTGCCCGTGCGACTCGCTTGCGGAAGCAACTCGCCCAGATCGTCGAAACAGGCCTGCACTTCGGGCAACAGCCCCAACCCGGCCGCCGCAAACAGATCTGGCGGCACAGCCAGGCGAATCAGTGCGCGGGCAAAATCGGGCGCGTTGCAAGTCGCGGCCCACGACAAGGCATCGTGTCCCGAGCCGCGAATCAAAGCCAGCGGATCGGCCTGGTAGGCCAGCAACACAATCGCCAGCCGGGCATCATTACACTGCGCCGCCAGATGCAGCGGAGCCAGACCGGCAGGTCCGTACACGTTGGCCAGGGCTGGCCGGGCCTGCAAGATCTGCATGACGACTGTCGTTTCCCCGGCACGGACTGCCCCCAGCAACTTGATCAGGTCGGCGTCGTCGGCAGCCACCTCTTCGGCCGGAAATGGCGCGTTTCGCAGGACGGGAAACGCTTGATGCAGTTGCGCCCGAACGGTCTCAACGTGCTGCACCATCGCCGCCCAGTTCGCGAAGCCATAGTCGCGAGCCAGTTCCAATTGCGCTGTATGCAACCGGGCGTCGGAACCGTCGCGCTGCATTTGCTGCAGGCGATCTTTGGCGGCTTTTTTCAGCCATTCCAGATTGGCACGTAACGGCAGGAAACGAGACATCGCACCCCTCTTGTGGAGACGCCCGAGGTGCGCGGCAAACGGGCGAAGAAGGACGATTCCCGCTGGGGCCAGACAGGTGGGTTCAACCCTTTTCGCGCACGGAAGGTCGCCTGCTCGACACTGAGAGTTTATCGCTCGTACAGCAGCGAAACAATCGAGCCGGCCGCAGGAAACTCAGCCGGCGCCTGAATTCTCCACATTCGCGAGTGCCTATTTCCCGGCCGTCCGGGGCCTGGGCTCGCCCAACCGCTTTCGCAGCACCCATTCCAGGCCATTGATCTGCCGGAAGTTGCCATCTTCCAGAGTCTCCCCCGAGATGGAACGCAGTGTTGACGACCCGGCCACCACGCGCCCCTCTTCATCAAGCAGCAGCAGTGTCGGCCAGGCTTGAACCTGTAACGCTTCGGAGATCGAACGGTCGGGCCCTTCATACAGATTGAGCCACGGGATTCCGAAAGTCTCCACGGTCTCTTGCGCTGACTCGACCGACTCGTCGCAATTGACGCCAATCACTCGTAACCCGGCCTGTTCATACTCTTTTGCCAAGGCGACTTCCTGCGGCATTTCGAGTCGGCAGAAACCACACCGTGTGAACCAGAAAATGATCAACGTGCAACGAGCGCCCCATTGACGCCGATCGAGCACGACTCCTTGACCGTCCAGATCCACAGCCTGTAGTTTCGGGAATGGATCGCCGACCTGCAGAGAGGTCCCTGTCGGATCGCCCGCGGCCGGCAGCACAAAACCAGGTTCGGTCCGAGTCGGTTTCGCCAGATCAGACGAGCAGGCCGCGCACAGCACTGGCACGATCAGGCCCAGCACAGCCAACAAAGTTCTCATACCAGGCATCTGCGGCATCCTTATCGATGCAGAGTTCGCCGGCGGAGATCGTCAGCGGTTTCACTGTCGGCCCGGTTATCGTTCAATTCCGCGGTCGAGGCAATGGTGATTCCCACTTGCGGCGGCAGGCACCCGGAAAACAGCCCGGGGGGTCGCACGCGTCGTGCGCCCCCCGGTATTACGGGTTCTGAAAATCGGAGATCCACCCTGAATAGATGGCCTTTCTCGCGAGTTTATTGTTTCTCCTGCGGCAACTTGAGCGACTCTTCCTCTTCTTCGAGGATGATGATCCGCGGCGTCACCAGCACCAGCACGGCGGGCCCCGCGGCCCCGGCCTGTGGAGCGGCGGTCACGTTTTTGAACAGCCGATTCATATACGGCACCTTGCTCAACATCGGCACACCGCGTTGGCTTTCAGTCGTGACAACCACGTCCGTTCCGAGATCCAGCAGCAGACACTCGTCGGCCCGCAGTCGGACTGAGCGAGCCGCTGACAAGGCTTCCTCACGATTCGTCACATTGCACGCCAGGTTCAACCGTAGTCCGCGACGGTCGTCGTCGACCGTCGGGCTCATGGCCAAAGTCAGCGGTTTCCGAGTGCTGTCACGAACCGCGGGCAAAGTCATCTCGACGACCTGCTGATTGAACACCGTGACCTTGGGGAATTGGGTGGTCAACGACGGGTTGACGACTTCTTTCAGGCTGCGGAATCTTTCGACCTGCGACTCGGACAACGGCAGCCCTTCTGATAACTGTTTGGGCTTTTCGACGAAGCCGAATCGCTTCCACCATTGCCGATCTTCGAGTTGGACGAGTTTCAGTTCAAGCGACACCTGTACGTCCAGTTCACGACGCAGGCTGCGCAACAGGCTGGCAATCTGCTCGTGAATCTCCGGTGTTTGTCGAATCACCAGCGAGTGCTTGGCTTCATAGATCGAAATCACCCCCGGTCCCCCCTGGGCCTGCCACGATGCGGGTGCAATGCGGCTCTGAATGAAGTCTTGCAGGGGCTGGAGATCGATTTTCGGTTTTTCGTCGGTTTTCGCGGCAGCATCCGCCTGAGCAGGGACCGACGCCGCCGCCGGAGCGATCAAGCCCACATGCACAGACGCGATGGCAGTCGGCTGAACCGACTTCGCGCCCGCTTCGGGGCTCTGTGAATCAGCCTTGAGAGGATACGCCAAATCGAGCGCGACGGGAGTCGGGCCCAACGCGGGGATGCGCAGGCGTAAACCTTCGCCACGAAATACGCGGAAATCGGCCGGTGCCGCAGTCTCGGCCCCACCCGGTGCGGCCAACGACAACAAGCCGGGGAGCGGCGCCCCCAGGTCCGCCACGGGATAGTTCTTGACGACCAACCGCGGTTCCGCATCGGGCTGAGCCGGTCGGGCCGCAGTTTTAACCGGTGCCGCTGCGGTCTCGGCTGAAACCGCCGCGGGTACTGCGGAATCGACATTCAGACTTAACAGACTGTTCCCTGAAACCAACAGTGTGATTTGCTCCGCCTGAATGCTGGTCCGCTGACGCGATTTGCCTGAGGCTTGTCCGGTCAACCGGACATCGCCCGTGAGCCTCATCTGCGTACGGGGCAGTCCCGAGAGGGCAGGATCAGACTCTTTCCGGGAGGGCAAGGCCATCTCCAGATCAGCCTGCTGACACGAGATGTCGAACTCGGCAGACTTCAAGACCACCCGACCTTTCAATGTCAGGCGAAGCTGATGGTCGGTGTTTGTTCCCCCTTTCTCGTCAACAGTGCCAGAGCGGCTCAGGACGAAATCTGCAGCCTGCCCTGTGAGCGACGCCGGTGTGCCCGGCTTCGACAGAGAGGGTGCCAAACGGAAACTCACGCTCCCCGTGCCATGGTAGCGCGTCATGCCGGCCTTCGATTGGAAATCGAGCGTCGCAGGCCGGTCGCCTGCTGGCCCCGCGTCGACACTCATACTCCAACCCGAAAAATCCAGTGACAACCGACGGCGATCATCAGCGACCGTAAGCGCCGTTTCCTGTTCCGGCTCAGATTGGGGCGTGCTCTGTGCGGCCGGACGTTTCGCGGCGACAGGAGTTGACCTGTGCGGCGTTGTTTCCAGGGCGATCACGCGGGTTGTGCCTTGTGCTGACGCAGGAATCACCACGAGCAACAGATCGGCCGGCAGAACTTTCACCGTCGATTGCACCTGCACAACACTCACGTCGGGAATCTCGACCGTTTCTGACCGCCCGGCCACGACGACCGTGTTCTTCCGGATCTCATTGATGCTCGACACTCGCACAGTCGAGGCCAGTTCGATGTGACCATCCACCTGCACGGCTGGTTGTAACGTGAACCGCAGGCCTTCCCGGACGGTCAGCGTCTTCGGTTCGAGCTGGGTGTCCCCTTTCGCTTGAAAGCCGGTGACAAACGCCCGCTCTTGCCCGAGGTCGACCTGGGCCGATTGCCGATCCCAGACCACGATCTTGGGAGCACTGAGAATCTCGACTCCCTGGGCCTGGCGAATCGATACCCAGAAGCGCTCTCCCGCCGCAGAATTGAGAATCTTGTGTCGAGCGCCTTCCTGCAGGTCACGGTTGGCCAAGGCC
>JAFEBR010000878.1 GCA_018242565.1 Planctomycetota bacterium
CGCCCCGTGGCCATTGCCTGGACGAGTCCGCTCGCCGGCGAACTGCTGGTTACAGGTCGCGTGGCGGATGCGCATCCGGCCGGCCTCGACGGCGTCTCGTTCGAATTGTCGCACCTGGCCGCCCCTGAATTGGGATCCGCACTGGCCGACCTGGGTAACGCCTCCACCGGACTGCCCGACGCGGGCCCTGCACCAGTCGTTCCCGTCGCGTACGCGGTCGTCGATCGTGAAGTCAAGAACGCGCGACTGCATGAGCGGGGCGATCCGGAAAAGCTCGGTCCGGAAGTGCCGCGGCGCTGGCTGTCTGTCTTTGGGGGTACGCCCGTCGCACAGGATACCGGCAGTGGTCGGCGGGAACTGGGTGAGTGGGTGTCACGCCATCCGCTCGCGGCCCGGGTGATCGTGAACCGAATCTGGGAATGGCATTTCGGCCGTGGGTTGGTGCGATCGTCGAACGATTTCGGCGCTCGGGGCGAGTCTCCGACGCATCCCGAACTGCTCGACTTCCTGGCGGCACGCTTCGTACAAAGCGGCTACAGTGTCAAAGCCCTGCACCGCTTGATTCTGCAAACTGCCGCCTGGCAACGGGCCAGCGCCACCCCCGTCGCCTCAGATCCCGTCAATCGCTGGCTGTCGCACTTCGCACGCCGCCGACTCACCGCCGAAGAACTGCGAGACAGCCTGCTGACAGTCTCTGCCCAACTCGATCTCTCGGCCGGGGAAGGGCATCCGTTTCCCCCGGAACAGACCTGGACCTTCTCACAGCACGCGCCGTTCAACGCGGTTTACGAGACCAATCGCCGCAGTGCCTACATGATGGTGCAGCGCCAACGACGACATCCGTTCCTGGCGCTGTTCGATGGCGCCGATCCGAACGCGTCCACCCCCACGCGCCAATCGACCACCGTACCGACCCAGGCCCTGTACTTTATCAACGATCCCTTCTTCCATGCGCAAGCCTCGGCACTCGCGGCGACCATCTTGAAATCACCCGACGGCGCGGCCCGCATGTCGCACCTCTTTCAGACTCTGTTCCAGCGCGAACCTACGCCCACCGAACGGGACCGCGGCCAAAGGCTGCTGAGCAATTACCCCGGTGAGGCGTTGGAGAAGTGGTCGGCTGTGTGCCGCGTCCTGCTGGCGAGCAACGAATTTCTGTTTGTGGAGTAATACCCGATGACTCACCACACCCGCCGTTCTTTTCTGCGCTCTGCCGCCGCCGGTTCACTGCTGCTGCCTGGAATTGTGCAACAACTCCTGGCTGATGCGGGCGATCCCCTGGCGCCGCGCGATCCCCATTTTCCCGCCAAGGCCAAGAACGTCATCTTTCTGTTCATGACCGGAGGCGTCTCGCATGTGGATACCTTCGATCCTCGTCCGGAACTGACGAAACAGCACGGCAAGGAAATCAAAGCCGACCATCCGGAAATCAAGAATCGGCCGGGGTACGAGCGGATTTTCCTGAAACGGCCGCAATGGGAATTCCAGCCGCATGGCCAGTGTGGCACCGAGGTCAGCACGCTCTTTCCGCACGTCGCGGAATGCGTCGATGACATCGCGCTGATTCGGTCGATGCACACATCGCATTCGAATCATTACAACGCCACGCTCGGCATGCACACCGGATCGTTCACCTTCTCGCGCCCCAGCATCGGATCGTGGATGACCTACGGACTGGGGACGATGAATCGCAACCTGCCGGGGTTTGTCGTCATCGCCCCCGCCCAGACCTACGCCGGGACGCAGGTGTATGCCAGCGACTTTCTGCCGGGCGCTCACCAGGGAACGCTCGTCGTCCCCGGGGCCGAGCCGGTGGCCAACGTGAAGCCGCGAGTCCCCACGGACCGCCAGCAACTCGAACTGGCCGCCCTCCGTGAGATGAACGCCGAACACCTGGCGGCGCGCTCGGGCGACCCCCAACTGGCCGCCCGCCTGCAGACCTTCGAAACCGCGTTCGGCATGCAGATGGCCGTGCCCGATGCGTTCGACTTCGCGACCGAAAACGAAGCGACGCTCGCCAGCTATGGCCTGCAACGGGGGCAGACCACCGGCTTTGGCTGGCAGTGCCTGGCGGCCCGACGGCTGGTCGAGCGGGGCGTGCGGTTCGTCGAATTGATCGACACGGGCTCTTCGGGCAACTGGGACGCACATGGCGACATGCTGACCCACGTACCGCTCGCCAAGAACGTGGATCAGCCGATCGCCGCCCTGTTGCGCGACCTGAAACAGCGCGGCATGCTCAACGAAACCCTGGTCGTCTGGACGACAGAGTTCGGCCGCACACCGTTCAACAACACCGCCGACGCGAAGGGCCGCGAACACCATCCGTGGGCCTTCAGCTCGTGGCTCGCGGGTGGCGGCGCGAAATCCGGCATGGTCCATGGCGCCACCGACGAGATCGGCCTGCGGGCCGTCGAGAAACCGGTGCACGTCCGTGACTTCCACGCCACAATTCTGCACCTGATGGGTTTTGATCACGAACGCCTCACCTATCGCCACGCTGGCCTCGACTTCCGCCTGACCGGCGTCGAAGGGGCCAAAGTGGTCCACGACCTGCTCGCCTGAGAGGCCGCGATCTGGCTCCCCCCGCACCAGGTCCGTCTTGCCAGCACCTGGAATTCAACCACATTTTCACTCACAGCCCGATCACCATGAAATCAGCAGTCTTCGTTCTGTTTCTCGCTGTCTTGGCGGCAACCGGCCCCTCGGTTTTCGCAGACGACGCGCCGGCCAAACGGCGACTGTTGTTCACGGAATACGGCAAGGGCCCCAATCGCTTTGTCGAACTCGATGCCGCCGGCAAGCTCGTCTGGGAATTCAAGCCCCCCAGCACGACCGTGATTTTTCAGGTGCTGCAGAACGGGAACATTCTATTTGGCTACGGCGGCCAGCCCACGGGCGTCCGCGAAATCACAGCCCGCGGCGAAACGGTGTTTGATTACGTCAGCAAATCGCATCAGGTCTTTGGCTGCGAACGACTGCCCAATGGGAACACGCTGATCGCCGAGCAGGATCCCTGCCAGGCGCTGGAAGTGAACCCCCGGGGCGAGATTGTCCGCGCCACTCCTTTAACCACCAGCGTGAAGGACTTTCACCTGCAGGTGCGCAACATTCACCAGTTGGCGAATGGCAACATTCTGGCGGCGCACGAAGGAGAAGGGGCGGTTCGCGAGGTGAATCCGCAAGGGCAGGTGGTCTGGGAATACACTGGCGTCACCAACACGGGCGAAGCCCAGCGACTGGCCAATGGGAACACACTCATCTGCTGCGGCACCCAGAAACGGCTGATCGAGGTCACCCCCAACAAACAGATCGCCTGGGAATTCAAGGCCGAAGATGCGCCTGAGCTGAACATCACCTGGGTCTCGAGCGTGCAGCAACTCAAGAATGGCAATCTGCTCGTCGGCAACTTCCTCCGCGGCCAGGAAGGCCAGGGCGCCCATGCCTTCGAAGTCACGCGCGAAAAGAAAGTCGTGTGGCAGTGGAAGGACCATACGCTGATCAAATCCCTCACGACCGTCCGCGCCCTGGGAGAATGAATCGCCAACTGTTCGGGCGGTCCCCACCTTCGGCAATTTCGACTCGTGCCCGGTTTTGCCAAAAGCTGGCCTCCAAGTTGAATTCGCCAACCCCGGCGTCTGGCATGGGGACCGAGGCACGCGACGAACGACCGAACTGGCCCACAATCCGGACTCAAAGCATTCGACACATTCGCCAGTCGTGCCCCCCGGATTCCAGTCGTACCCTTTTTTGAAAAAACGCAGCGAAGTCGACTTCTCCACTTAGATGCGTCGAGGGTGGCAATCTAAGCCTGCACCCATCCACGACATTCGATCCAAGGTGGAGGGCCATCCCCCGCCCCCCGTCATCTGTGTTTATCTGTGTCCATCCGTGGCCAATCCATTTTCAACCCAACAAGTTCCGCGTGACAAGGGCTTCTGTTTTACCCACGTCGAACCGTTCCAGGAGGTTGAGCCACAGATCAACACTGATGAACACAGATCAACACAGGTTCGTGTGACAGCGTTCGCTGTGATGCCGTTGACAAGCGATACGGTCTGATTTCGCGTTGCGCTTAAGATCTCGTCATTCTTCGGATTGCCCCGCCCCCCGTCATCTGTGTTTATCTGTGTCCATCCGTGGCCAATTCATTTTCAACTCAACAAGTTCCGCGTGCCAAGGGTTTCTGTTTTATCCACGTCGAACCGTTCCAGGAGGTTGAGCCACAGATCAACACAGGTTGGCATGACAGCGATCGCTGTGATGCCGATGACAGGCGATCCGGTTTCAGGTGACATCCAATTCGCGGCTCGGGAGGACCCTCGCCACGCTTTTTGGCTCCGGGCCCTCCCTTTCGGTTTCTCGCTCTCTGGGGCCGGGCGGGCTCGCCAATCACGCAGGGGCTTCGACCGGTATCAAATCATTGGAGCACCGGGCAGGCGTATTGGCATTGAAAAGAATCTACGCATCCAGATCGGCCAGGCACCAGCGGCGGTATGCCAGCGCGATGGTGACCAGACTCGCCACAGTCACGACTGACGCGAGTGCCACATGCACCGCGACGCCGCTGCGGGTGTCCATCGCCCAGATCATCCATTGTGCCAACACCATGAACGCCCCCACCGCGCACCAGATGCTGGCCGCGGTTCCCCGTCTCCACGACCAGATCGCCAATAAGGCGAACGCGCCGAGCTGGCCCGCCGCGGTGCAACTCAGGAACAGCAGCAGGTTTCTGGCCTGCAGCAGTTCCGGTGCCCAAAGGATGGCGGCGACTCCCAGCACAACCACCCCTCCGAGCCAGGCGAGCGCGGTGTCACAGAAGATTGCCAGCCCGATCTCGCGTACAAAGGCCGGTCGCGAGAGGGGCCGCAAAGATTCATACCCCAACCGTTGTCGGCGCATGAACCAGAACAGCCCGACCGCGAAGGGATTTGTCATTACCCCGACCGCAAAGATCAGCACGATGTTTTTGGCAGCCAATTCTGCCCCGAACGTTGGCCAAAACCACGCCGAGATCGGGATCAGGACCAGCGAGAACACCATCAGCCTGCCCAGAGAAGCCGAACTACGGGTCGGGGCGGTTCCCATTCGCCAGAGTCCTACGCGTTGCCAGAGGCTGCGTTCGCAATACCCATCCAGTCTGTCGATCCGCGTCAGGTTACTGAACGGAGTCATCAGCCTGGACAGCGTCTGACCAGCACCCCGCGGGTCGGCCGGCCCGGCACCCAGCGATTCAACGCTGATCGGCAGCGGCCCTCGGAAAACGGCCTTGCGTCCGCGCAGCAGATCGCCCCAGACGCGCGCCGTAGCGTACTCCACGCCTTCTTCAGTCCACGTTAACAACCTCCAGGCCAGGGCCCCCAGTGCGACGAGACTGCCACACGCCACAGTCCCCGAGATGCCGAGGCGGTTTCCCTCGAGGAATGCGGCCAGCCCGGGCGACTCGTCGGCTCGCGCCATGACAAACACCAGAAACGGGATTGCCAAGACACCCAATGCCGGATGATGCATCGTCCACAATCCCGCGGCCAGGCAGGTCAAAGCAATGACCAGGCCACTCCCCGGACAGTTGTCGCCCAGTCCCACGACTTCGAGCACGAAAAGGGGTACACCCAGGCAGACTCCGGCGAGCAGCGTCGCGACGACCAGGTGTTTCTGGCGGTAACCCGGCACAACGGTGGCCCACGGACGGGCCAGGCAGTCTCTGAGCATGACCCCCAACACACACGCGTTGAAGTACACAAACATCGCCAGGTACGATTTGTACGACATGATGCCACCCATCGCGACACTCGGCGGAGGCACCGTCTGTCGCGCGACCAGCGTTTCTCCACCGGTTTGAGCCACGAGGCAGAACAGCAGAAACACCCAAAACGCAACGGCCGGTCGATACAGGTAGACGCGCGCGATCTGCACGTAATCACTCATGATGCAGCTCCAGGAAAATGTCCTCGAGGTTCAGGTCCTGCACGGTAACTGCGGCCGACCATTGTCGAGAAATCTGTTGGGGCAATTCCTCGGTGAAGTCCTGCACACAGACAACGGCCTCACACCCCGTCACCTTGGCATGCAACATACCGGGGACACGGAAGTCGCCGTTCGCAAACGGTGCGGCGGCCTGGACATGCAGTCGTTTCACGCTGTCCTGCAGTGCATCCAGTTCACTGCTGTAGACGATTTTCCCCTCTTTGAGGACCGCGACACGATCGGCGACCCGCTCCAGATCGGACGTGATGTGCGTGGAGAACAACACGGTCCGCTCGCCGACCATGTCGAGCAGCACTTCCAGAAATTGACGTCGCGACACGGGATCGAGGCTGGCGGCGGGTTCGTCGAGGATCAGCAGATCCGGTTCGTGACCGAGAGCCAGCAGAATGGCCAGTTTCTGTGTCTGCCCCACCGACAGTACGCCGACTCGGTCGTTTGGATTGAGCTCCCAGTCCCGTATCAGGCGTGCGACCAGCGACGCGTTCCAGTGGCGATAGAACGCGCCGGTGTACGAGACGATCTGACCGATTGTCATCCACGGGTAAAGGTCAATGTTCTGCGGCACGTACCCCAGCCGTTCTTTCCCCGCGGCACTGAGTTTCGCCGCGGGCTCGCCCAGGATGCGAATCTCGCCGCTTTGCGGAGACTGCAGGCCCAGCGCGCATTTGAGCAACGTCGATTTGCCGGCGCCGTTTTTACCCACCAGGCCCATGATCGAGCCGGCAGGCAGGCTCAGATCGACACCGTCGAGCACGAGCTTTTGGCCGAAGCGTTTGGAAACTCCATGCAGTTCGAGCAGCGTGTCACTCATGGCCGCGTTCCTTGAAAAGAGGGTCGAGGGCCGCCAGCACTTGCTCCCGTGTGAGGGCCAGTTGAAATGCCTGGGTGACCACCTGTTCCAACAGGGGGCGCAGTTCGTTCTGTCGTTCTTTGACGGTGCCGCGCGGGGAAGCCTGATTGACGCGCATCCCCTGCCCGCGGACGCGCTCGACGACCCCGTCCCGTTCCAGCAGCGAATACGCCTTGGATACGGTCATCTGGTTGACCTGCAGATCCTGCGCAACTTGCCGAACGGAGGGAAGCAGGTCCCCTTCCGCCAGTCGCCCACTGGCGACCAGCGCGCGGACCTGATCCATCAACTGCCGATAAATCGGCACGCCGGAGGCAGGATTCACATGAAAACACGAGGTACTGGGCTGCATACGTGTATTATAACTGTAATACACTTGGCCGGACCAGTCAAGTCGCAAGTTGATTTTTTCCAGACCGGCCGTGGGGTGCGTCCGACTGCACGACAAACCGGCTGGCACAGCCGGCTACGGCCCCTGCCTGGAGTCGAACCGCTGATTCTGTTCTAGCCACCGGACCGCCTCGGCCGACGTCGGACGTCGCGCCGGATCAGGATGCGAACACAGTTCCACAAAATCATCGATGGCGAACGGCGCGCCAGCCGGCAGGCGCCCCACCCGCAACCCAGCGCGCTGCTCCCTCTTCGCCTGCATGATCGAATGTGCCGGCCCCGTGAATGCGCGTTGCCCGGTCAACGCTTCGTAGAGAATAAGGCCCACGGAATAGACATCGCAGGCTGGCGAGAGCATCCAGCCATTGACCTGTTCGGGAGCCATGTAGACCGGTGTTCCCGCCACCCGCCCGACGGCCGTCAACTGCCCGTCCGCGTCGTGTCGGTCCAGAACTGCCAGGCCGAAATCGATGATTTTGGGCACCCAGCCCGGCTCCCCGGGTGAATCAAACGTTTCCTGCTCAATGAGGACGTTCTGTGGCTTGAGGTCGCAATGAATCACGTCGAGCTGATGAAAAGACTGCAAGCCCCGCATCAACGCCAGCGCTAACCAGCCGACCTCCGTCGGCGGCAAACCGGCCTCCAAGCGATCGGCCAGCGTGGGCCCCTCAACGTAGTCCATGACGAGATGTAACGAGCCATCCTGTTCATATTGATCGAGAAAACGCACGACATAACGGCTGTCCACTCGCGACAGAGAGCGCCACTCCTGGACCAGAATCTCGCTCTGTGTGTCCGGACGCAAGCGCTTGATGCAGACCTTCCGCCCGGTCTGATCATCAGTGCCCACAAATGCCTGTCCCATGCCCCCCGCCGCCAGCGGTCGTTCGATTCTGTACCGGCTGTTACTTTCACGAGGCGGGGCGTTGGGGACAAATGTTTTGCCCTGATACGGCCCCACCAGGGTCTCGTCATCCAGTACGATCACCAGCGCCCGTCGTTTTACCGTCGTCTGCACCGGTTCCGTGAGGAAAATGCGCCCTGTTTCATCGATCAGCGCTTCAATGACCTGATTCATAACATCCTCGGGAGTGACGTGACTGCACTTGCGGCGGGCCGGCAATTCTCCAAATCGAATTCAACGAGACTACCAGACGGCTTCTGCACGTCAATCATTCGACGAGCAGAACCTGCCACGGATCTGGGATACTCGATCAACCGACCGCGCTTCAGCGATCGTTGTTCACCGCATCCAATTCGCGAAGCCCAACTCCAGCGGGTGGCAAGTCTCACACCAACGCCCGATTTTCAGGTATCCAAGAGGAGAACCAGTTGCGTTTGAGAACCCGGACCCGGGCTCTTTCTGCACCTGCGTGTTCGAGCCCGTAAACCGGCCACGACATGCGACCCGCGTGGGGCACTCCTGGCAACGTCACACGCAAACGGCCCAGTTTTGTCGGCTGAAAAGTCCATTCGCAAAGCGACACGGCCTTGGCTGGCAACCCGGGTGTGCTGCCGAATCCGATTAACGGACTTTCAGCGTCAGCGTCGTGAAATCACTTTGCCAGCGCGAGCCTTCCCCCTGGGGGCGCAGGTGGACCGCGAAGAGCAGCGCGTCGCCGGCATGCCGCAGAGTAAACGTCACCTTGCCGTCGGCGTCACTCGTTTCAAACTGCCGTTTCGTCTGCCCCTGAACCACGAGCCCGATCGGCCAGCGCGGCAAGGGCTTCCCCTCCCGCAGAATGCGGACCGAGAATTTCTGCCCCGTCCGCGCCGCGAACGGGTTGCTGACCGGCAGCAGTTCCAACTGCATGCCGACCGGCGTCCCCCACGACTCGTCACCGGCTGGCTCACCCACCGCCACGAAGGTTTTCGCATGCTTGGCGTACGACTCTTTCCATATCCCCTGCCCCTTCCGCGCCTGCCAGGTCTTTCGCAACTCGTCGGTCGCGCCGATTTCGTCCAGGTACTCGACGACTTTATCATCCGCGAGGTCGATCTCCCGGGGCTTGAGAGCCACCCAGACGGTGGCGACACCAGGCTGCGGAAAGGCCTGCGTGACGATCAGCGACTTGTCCCCCTCGCGAAACTCGGCCACCTCACCCGGCTGTTGCCCCAGTCGCCAGCCCGACTTGGCGATTCGTTCCGGTTTCACGACCATCTCGGGAGCCGGGAATTCGGTGCCGGTGGTGATATCGAACCGGACTTCTTCCCCCACTTTGGTGTCGAACCGCGAGGGAACGATCCACGTTTCGTGAGCCGAAGCGAGCGAACAGATCCACAGCACAGGCACCACCACACAGGTCAACATGAGCCGTCGCATCACCCGCCTCCGTTTCGCAGAACTGGTTTTCGACCGCTCACCTGCGGCACACCTCACCGGAGTTTTGCCGCGTGTGCGGGCCTTGTCAATCGTGGTGTGTCACCCGGCATGCACCAGCCGCATCGGCAAGTTGCTCTCCGCCCGGTCCGGTAATTCCTTAGGACGCCGAGCGGTGAAGCAGATAACTAACCCAGACGTCAGGCCGGGCCAGGCAGACTGCGGCCAGTCATTCGAGGCACGCGACTACGTGCCCGGCTTATTCACTGGAGCGGCTGGCTTGTCAGGCTTTTCGACGGTCTTGAGGACGACCTGCGAACCGTCTGGCACATCCTGAAGCTGCTCGTGAATCGATCCATAGGCCCCCTGGTAATCTGACACAGACAGCGGACCGACATTGGCTACGTTGTAGTCGCCACCCAGCACGGGCGGTACCTTGAAGCCGTAGCAATGTCCCGGTCGCAGAGTCATACCAGCGGCGACCAACCTGTCCACAAGCGGAATCATGAGCCACTCGTTGGCGTTCTCATCGATATCGATTTGGTCCGCGAAATCGTCGCGACTTTCGGCAACTTTCATCAGCGTGCCGGCACCGACATCCAGCATATGGACTGTGCCGTCCGGGAGGACCAGAAACAAGTCGGCGAACCGATTGACCAGCCAGAGGGTGAATTCCGATGGCAGCAGCCACGACCACGAGGCCCACACCTTGGACCATTCAATGCCCTCCTGGTCGATCAGGTAGTCGGTGATCGAGATTGCCATGGCGAACTCCTGGAGTGGTTTCTGCAGTTAATCAACACGATCTTGACAAGGCGACAGACCTGCCGGCAACCGCATGAAGCCATCCTCTGCCAATCGGCCGCCCCCCGTTTGCTGAACCTGCGCAGATGTCCGTCGTTTGCGTTCGATGCTCTGCAAACGGGCTGAGGAACGCAGTGGCGCCGTTGGCCACACACCTCAATCGCGCATGCGGTAGACCAACAGGGCGACTGGAATGAGAGCCAGTTCCAGCGCGGTGTAAAACAACAGAATGGACGAGGGCCGACCGTCCACAACAATGCTCAATATTCGGCCGATGACCAGTCCGCCCGCGAACACCACAGTGGTCAATATCGCTGGATTGCGATACTTGTCGTTGAAGGCAGCGAACAGCCAAAACAGGCCAAACCCCAGATACAGTGCCATGACAGCCCGGAGTATATGAGCCAAATCCACCGTTACGTGCGGCACGTCCAGAAACGTTCTGGCGAATGCGGTCGGTGAAATCCCATAGAGCAGGGCAATGCTCGACACGACCAGAAAAGACAAGACCAAAAACAACTGCTTAATTTTCATGGGAACCTGTGGAACACGGTCTCAAGGTACGCTTCGTCGTCGCAGCCGCGCCAGGACATGCCTAGGCCGCGTTCCACCCCTCCGCGTTCCGTGAAACAGACAGCAAAGCCCTGCTGCGCAACATTGCAGCGATTGTAGGCGATCGACGCGAAACCGCCAGCAGTGCAGAACGTTTGAACCGTCGAATTCCAAGGTGCAATCAAACGCAGTAGCGTGAGCCACCCCGGCCGATACGTTAGCATCGTGCACTTCGTCGTCACAATTCGTGCCACAATCATCGAATCCGAGTCAGAACTTAAACGAAGCGCAGAGCTCAATGACGACGGCCGACAGTCCTGATGTGAATGATTGCGATCGCCGTGAGGAACCGCTCGAAACGTAGGCACCAACCGCCAGCGCAGGGCCTTGGCCAGCCTGCCAGGAAGGGCATCCAGAACGAATCCAACGACCTGCGAGAAGGCGCCACATACCGGGTCCGCTTCCGCGTCAAGGCCGATGTTGCCCGCGACACACAACACGACGCTCAGATCGGCGAACCCGACTGGCATGGCATTGGTCTCGATGTGACTGTCCCTTTAACCACGGAATGGCAGGAATACAACGCCCAGTTCCAGGCGCAAGGCGTCGCCGAGGGCAACCTCGTTAACCTGCACCTGGGCGACCGCACGGGAACCGTGTGGATCACGGACTCTACGCCGACCGAGTTCGAGCAGTAACGATTGCCGGTTGATGGTCGGATTGGCCCGTGATATTTCGGCATACGCTCCGCCGCCTGTCAAAAGTCGTTCGTCTGCCAATGCGCTGCCGTTTGCCCCTCTCCTCTGGATCCACGGCAATCCCGTCACCATAAACCGAATTGAACCATTCGACCCGCCGGCGCATCCTACCAGGTGTCTGAAACACACACGAGGGACGCCGAGATGACCGATGTGGAACTGATCCAATGCGAACTGCTGGTACTTCGTTGCCAACGGCGAGATCCGGGTGCAGCTAACGAACTGGTCACACTCTTCGAAAAGCCGTTGCTGTATTACCTGCGCCGAATGGCAGGGTCCGAAGCCGATGCGTGGGATCTCGTGCAGGAAACCTGGATCTCTGTCTTTCGTGCCCTGCCAAAACTTCGCGACACGCGCACGTTGCCGGCGTTTCTTTATCGCACCGCGCGCAACCACGCTCTGGCGCATTTGCGCCACGCGAAAGTCAATCTGCGGTTGTACGCGGCGGTCGAAGATTCCGTCTCCGACACCTCTCCCGAACCTGTTTTTACGCCAGACGACGCGACCGCCGTCCACCTTGGCCTGGAGCAACTCTCCCTGCCGCATCGCGAGGCGCTGACACTCTACTTTCTTCAAGACCTGACCATCGAGGAAATCGCCTCGGTGCTGGCAATTCCACCAGGGACCGTGAAGTCACGTCTCCACCATGCCAAAAAGGCCCTGGCAACCGTCATGCATAAAGGAACCGCACATGACCAACCCTGAACTGCGAGAGAATCTGTTCAGCGCTGAACCGGTGAGCCCCGAATTGCAGCAGCGATTTCGGCAGGAACTGGCCCAGATTGTGGAACCATCCCTGCCCCCAAGTCACAGACTTTATTACAAGCTCGCTTTTGCAGGCCTGGTCGTCGGACTTCCCGGCGCGGCTTGCGGCCTCTTTTTCGACGCCGAGAACCGCTGGATCTGGGGACTGAACCTGCTGGCGTTTGTTCCGCTGGCCGGTTGGATCCTCTACATCCTGCGTCGGGGGGCCGAACCCCGTCAAACCATGCAAAGTCTGGGGAAAGCGCTCGCAGGCATCACCCTGGCCGTGTCGCTGCTGCTCATCGTTCAGGCGCTGCAGAGTCCTTCACTGACGGGCGTGCTGTGGGCACTGCTGGGGTTGGTCGCGTATCTGCTCACGAATTTCATCAACCTCTGGAACCGCCTGCTGACCGCCGAGAGCACAATGCGTGAACACGTGCTGCGAGTCGAATACCGACTGGCCGACCTGGCGACGCGACTTCCTGCGCCGAACGAACGATAGGCTACGCACTGGTTTGCAGTCGCCTTGTTGCGCCTGCCAGAAGCGCAGTGGAAACAGGCACAGAACACATCGGCCCCCTCGTGTGGCCGGTGTGTTCGTTCTTGTCGGCCCCCGATGTTATCAGAAACCGCCCCGCTGGCCAGCAGTCCCGCTGTGGAAAAGGAAACGGACGGTTTGCACCCGGGGATAGCCTCCTTAATCAGACGCTGTGCGTCTGCAAGCGTTCGCTACGATCGCCAGTTGCTCGCGGCCAGCGCCCCGCTTTGAACTTCATCGCCGGAAAGTTCCTTCCTCGCCTTTCCCCCCAGCGTTCTCGATCGAAATGACTGGTTCCACTCCGGAAATCCACCGCAATGCTACCCTTTCGATTTCAGGTCCTTGAGCTGAGACTCCAGATCCGCGATCTTCGCCTGCAACTGTTCAATGATCGGGGCCACCTGCTTCTGCGGGAATCGCTTGTGAATGTGCTGCGGACAGTTCACATCCCACGCTTCAATCTCGAATAGAATGGCTCGTTCGACTTTCCCCGGATACGACACGTCACGCAGTCGTTCCATCAACGCGGCGTCCCCCTCCACAACACGCGCTCGGCCCCACAGCTTGATCCGTCGGCTGCGGACGTAGTCCATCAGGAAGATGAATGCCTGCGGATTCTCAGACAAGTTGCCAAGGGTGATGTATTGCCGATTACCACCGAAGTCAGCGAATCCCAGCGTTTTCTCGTCGACCACTCTCAGGAATCCCGGCGAACCACCACGGTACTGGATGTAAGGCTGCCCCTCGGCATTGGCGGTCGCCAGATAGAACATGTCCAGATCGGCCAGAAACGCAGCCAGTTCCGGGGTCACGCTGGTTTCCCAACTCCCGCTCGCTTCCATGTGGGCATAGGCGGCCCGCGAGCCTTTATCGGTTTGAAGATTTTTTACCACAGGCGTGAACGCGATGTCGCTGGAGAATTGACGCATGGCAAGGTTCCTCGACTTAACAGATCTGGAAAGGGGATGGTGCTGAAAAATGGGGCTCGACCGGAACGCGCCAGCCCGGTTACTGAACCGTGGGAATCCCGGCATCGTCCACCGGCCTGGGACCGGGAGCGGGCCAATGGAATTTCCGCTCGTCGACATTCATGGGCACGTCGTTGATGCTGGCCTCCCGCCGCCGCATCAGTCCGTCGTCATCAAACTCCCAGAGTTCATTTCCGTAGGCTCGAAACCACTGCCCGCAAGCGTCGTGGTACTCGTACTGAAAACGTACGGCGATTCGATTTTCTGAAAAGCACCACAACGACTTGGCTAGGCGATAGTCGAGTTCTCGGTCCCACTTGCGGCACAGAAACTCGCGAATCTCATCGCGCCCCCGCAGAAACGAACCTCGGTTACGCCACTCGGAATCGACCGTGTACGCCAGGGCCACTCGCTGCGGATCCCGGCTGTTCCACGCATCTTCGGCAGCTCGCACTTTGGCTATGGCAGTTTCCAACGAAAAGGGCGGTCGCATGATCTTCATGGTGGTTTCCTCTGCTTGCCTGAAACCGTGTGCCACCGGATGCCGGATTGAAGCCCGGCACCCAGTTGCCGCACAGTCGGATCAGTGAGTGGCACACGCCTTCGCGGAGCCTGCTCCAACACCGCATGTTTCGAGCGGTTCGGCCCGGGGAATATCGAGATCGGTGTCGGCCACGTTGTTGAGAAAATTGGTGAAGCAGCCCAGCACGACGCTGGCGACGATTTCGACAATTTCTCCGTCGCCAAACCCGGCTTCGCGCACCTCAGCAAGCTGCTGGTGACTGACCTTGCCTCGGCTCGCCAGGACATCCTTGGCAAACGTAAGGGCAGCCTTCTCGCGGCGATCGTCCGAGTCGGCGGTACGACCTGCGAGAATCTCATCGGCTGTCAGTCCCGCCGCAGGAGCGATCGCACACAGGATCGAAGTGCAGTAACTGCACGCGTTCGTCTCACTGGTCGTCAGCTTGACCTGGTTGTGCAACTTGCCGCCAATCTGAACTTTTCCCATCGCCGTGCTGAAGGCGAGAAAGCTCTCGAGGACAGCGGGGGAGTTGGCCATCATTTTGGCCGTATTGGGAATCATGCCAAACGCCTGCTGAACTGTGTCGAGCAGTTCCTTCGTACGGCCTTGGGCGAGTTGCGGGTTAACAGAATGGATGCGTTGCATGGTCCAGCTCCAGGTTTTCAGATGATCTCTCGGGTGTCTTGCCGGGACACATGCCCGACACCGATCACCACGAACGAAACGACATAATTCATCTTCCGTGCCAACCACAGAGAAATTTCACAAGCCATTCTATGTGAATGACTTACATCGTTTTTTCCATGCCAGCAAAATCAACGAAATTTCGTTGAATCACGACATTTCGTTGTCATTCGACGATTTTTCGTCATAATCCAGGCATGACCAATCCCCTCCAAAGTTCGGGAGTCGTGGCCGAGCCGAAACGACTGCTGCTCGAACTCGCCGCGCTGCATCAGCTTTCCGAACTGCTTCCACTGGCCGTCCAGCGGATGTCCGAATCCGCGTCGGTGGCCCTGGTCCGGATCTGGCTCACGCAACCGCCGTTGTCCGACGACTGTGCGAACTGCCGATTTGCGTCTGAGTGTCCCAACCGAGAACGGTGTCTGCACCTGGTCGCAAGTTCCGGTCGTTCGCGAGTCGACACCAACGAGAATTGGCAACAGCTGGAGGGGGCCTTTCGTCGGTTTCCGATTGGCGTACGGAAGGTCGGGCAGATCGCCGCCACCGGCCAGTCGCTGGAAGTCGCCATGGTCGAGCGGGACCAGGCCTGGGTTGCCAACCCCAACTGGATTGCGACAGAAGGCATCACGTCATTTGTCGGTCATCCCTTAATGCACCGAGGCCAGGTGCTGGGTGTCCTGGGGGTGTTTGCCCGCCAGCGCCCGAGCGATTCTTGCTTCGAGTGGCTGCGGATGATTGCCGATCATCTCGCCGCCGCCATTGCCAATGCTCGCGCGCTCGAGGAAATCGAATCGCTGCGGAAACGGCTTGAGCAGGAAAACGAGTACCTGCGAGAAGAAGTGCAACAGGCCGCCGTCTTTGGCGAATTGATCGGCCAATCTCCGGCACTGCAGGCCGTCACTCGGCAGATCGAACTCGTTGCCCCAACCAACTCAGCCGTGCTGATCCTGGGCGAAAGCGGCACAGGCAAAGAAGTCGTGGCCCGAGAAATCCACCGTCGCAGTCAACGCGCCGATCGTCCCTTGATCAAAGTGAACTGCGCGGCGATCCCTCGCGAACTGTACGAAAGCGAGTTCTTCGGACACGCGAAGGGTGCCTTCACGGGGGCTCTGCGCGATCGCGCGGGTCGGTTTGAACTGGCCGACGGCGGCACCCTCTTCCTCGATGAAATTGGCGAGATCCCGCTCGACCTGCAGGCCAAGCTGTTGCGAGTTCTGCAGGAAGGAGAGATCGAGCGGATTGGCGAAGAACGCACGCGCCAGACCGACGTCCGCATCATCGCCGCCACCAATCGAAATCTCCGGGCGGAATCCGAAGCAGGGCGTTTTCGACAAGATTTGTTCTATCGCCTCAGTGTATTTCCGATGGAACTGCCGCCACTCCGCAAACGTCCGGAGGACATCCCGCTGTTGACCGAACATTTTCTCCAGAGGTTTGCGCGGCAACTGGGCCGACCGCGTCCGCGACTGACGTCCGCGAATCTCCACGAACTGCAGCGTTACGAGTGGCCGGGCAATGTTCGCGAGTTGCAACACGCCCTGGAGCGAGCCTGCATCATCGCCACCGACGGTCGCCTGCGTTTCGACTTCCCGGCGGCTCCTGCGAAAGGACAGGCGCAGCCTCAGCAAACGACTTCGAGCCCACGAGTCCTGACCGATGACGAGTTGCGAACGCTGGAAGCCGAGAACATCCGCGCCGCCCTGTCGGTCTGCCAGGGCAAAATCTACGGGACCGACGGGGCCGCGGCCTTATTGGGGCTGAAACCCACGACCCTCAACTCACGCATCAAATCGCTGGGCATCCGAAATCGGTAGAGCTCATCCGGCATCACCCGCAGTCCCCTGGGCCGCAAGTGCCAACCATTTGTCAGTCGCGGAGACCTGCGGTCGGCGGTGGGTGGCTTAGTCGGGAGAGGTGCCACAACCCACCAGTAGAGACGACCCACCACGCTCATGGGCAGGCCGGGGACAAGCGCCCCTACTCGCGTCGGGAGCTGACCGGCTGCACCAGCCGGCAGGTCGGCCTGGTGCGCTCGCACCGCGATTTTCCGTGTTGACTGGCCCTCTGTCGGCTGATACAGTTTCCTAGGAAACCATTACCGGGAACATGACCACACAGAACACGAGCACACTGGAAGATCACGTCGGATACTGGTTGCGGTACGTCTCCAACCATGTTTCCCATGCCTTCGCACAAAAAGTTGAGTCGCAAGGCGTCACCGTGGCGGAGTGGGTGCTCCTGCGCGCCCTGCTGGACGCCAAATCCGCCAGCCCGAGTCAGTTGGCCGAATCCGTGGGCCTGACCCGCGGCGCTGTCTCCAAACTCATCGAACGGCTGTGCCGCAAGAAACTGGTGGACCGTTCGTCTGCAGCCGGAGACCGCCGGTATCAGACCATCGCACTCACGACGGCAGGAAAACGGCTCGTCCCCATCCTGGCACGCCTGGCCGACGAAAACGATCGCGAATTCTTCGGCCATTTGAAACGAGAAGAGAAGAACAGGCTGGTGAGCCTGCTCCAGGACATCGTCCGTCGGCACGGCTGGAAAGACTTGCCGGTCGATTGAAACCCGACTTACGAACACTTCAGCAGAAAACATGAACGCAGAACACACCCAGGTGATCCAAGGATGCACCCGCGGCGCATTGACCGGAGAAATGGCCTTTCCCGAAATCATCGGCCAGCTCGCCCAGATCGGCGTCGAGCGGTATCACGCCGATTACAGCCGTCAGGAAATCACATACTACCTGCCGGATGGCGACTCGCTCGTTGTCCCAGCGCTGCACCCGACTCACGCCACGGCGACGGCATTTTCTGCATCGGCTGTGGCAGCCGCCGTGCGGCAGAGTCAGCGGAATGAGCACACCTATCTCGACTTCATTCGGAAGACCATGGCGGCGGGCTGCGTGGGCTACTTCGTGCAGATCAGTGGCCGGCGCGTCATTTACTTCGGACGCCATGGCGATTCCCATGTGGAACATTTCCCGCCCGCCCCGCCCCACGC
>JAFEBR010000087.1 GCA_018242565.1 Planctomycetota bacterium
AAACTTTGATCTGAGTCCGCCAAGGATTCGTCTGAAATTCTCAGAATCCCGGCTTTGCTGATTCCGTCTGACCCGCAAACCGACCCTCTGCACTGGCAACAATGCTCTTAACGCCCTTTCGCGGGACAAGTTTGTAACCTGTCAGGGACGTCGGCTGAGAGGGCGTCCTGCGCTGGCTCGCCGATTCGGCTCGTCGAACGGACGTCGTGAACTGGCTCGTTACCTGACCCTGAGCGCAGCAAGTTAGGGCGCTGCCCGGCCCCTGTAAGACTACGCGCCTGGTTTGTGTTGGGACGAGGGGATCAAGTCTGACGTAGCGACTCGGGTCATGGCAATCTCTCAGGGTTGGGCAGCTTTCATTCCATTGAACTGGCCCACGCCATTGGCTCTGAGATTCTCGTGCGGCCCGGCCCACCGGGGATTAAAAAAACGGAACGGCAGGATGTCGGTTGCTCAGAAGAATCCTGCCGTTCCTGGTAGAGTCCTGCGGCAAAACCGCGACTCGACCGTTGCCTGATAATCGATCAGTGATCTGTGCCCTGGATCACGAACCCGGCATAACATTCGTTGCCGTGTTCGAGAACATCCAGGCCTTGCAATTCCTCTTCTTCTGTGACGCGCAGTCCGATCGTGACTTTGATCAGCCAGAACAGAATGCTCGTCGTGATGAACGACCAGGCCGCAATACTCGCGACCCCCAGGCCTTGAGTGGCCAGACTCCCCGCCTTGCCTTCGATGCAGAAGAACGGTATGCCACAGCACAATGTTCCGAAAGCGCCGCAGACGAAGTGGACAGACACCGCGCCCACTGGATCGTCGATACGCAACTTGTCAAAAAACAGGACGGACAGCACGACGAGTACACCGGCGATCGCTCCGACGCACATCCCCCCGACGATCGTCATGGTGCTGCAACCGGCGGTGACAGCGACGAGTCCTGCCAAAGCTCCGTTGAGAGTCATCGAGATATCTGGTTTACCGAACTTGATCCAGGCGGTGATCATCCCTGTCAGGGCTCCGGCGGCACCGGCGATGTTGGTCACCACGGCGATGCGAGCGAAGCTGCCATCACCCATGGCCGTCGTTGATCCCGGATTGAACCCGAACCATCCGAGCCACAGGACGAAGACTCCAATCGTTGCCAGGGCCATATTGTGGCCCGGCATCGGGTTGATTTTACCATCTGCGCTGTAGCGTCCCTTTCGAGGGCCGAGTGCAATGGCACCGGCTAATGCGGCCGCACCTCCACACATGTGGACAACGCTGGATCCTGCGAAGTCGATGTAAGCCGCGAGATTCATGGACGCCAGCCAGCTTCCGGGTTTGGCTTCCAGCCAGCCCGCTCCGTTCCATAGGCCTCCCCAGGCCCAACTGCCACTGATGGGATACACCAGGCCGGTGATGAACGCGGTGTAGATCAGGTAGGATTTGAATTTTGTCCGTTCGGCCATCGCGCCCGAAACGATTGTCGCGGCGGTGGCTGCGAAGACCGTCTGGAACATCAGGAATGCGTAGGTCCAGTTCGGGGCTTTGCCGTAAATGTTGTCGGCGGCCGTAGCCGTCGCTTTGGCATCCGGGTCGACGAAAAACTCTCCTGTACCACAAAAACCGTTCGTGGCACTGAACATCAGACCGTATCCGATCGCCCAGAAGACTATCGTTCCGATCGCAAAGTCCATGAAGTTCTTCATCATGATATTGACCGTGTTTTTCGCACGTGTCAGGCCCGCTTCAACACAGGCGAAACCCATCTGCATGAAGAACACCAAAAACGCCGCAATGCATGTCCAGAACCAGTCAACCAGTCCGGCCAGAGCCAAGATTCTGTTGGAGAGGCCGTCCGGGGTCGTATCTGGGGGGGGCGGAGTGGCCGGAGTTGCCGCCGGTGTTTCTGCTGCCGTCTCGGTCTGTGCGACGACGAGCGAGTTGCCCAGGGAAGCGATGACGACCAGTACCACGAGCGCACGGCACAGCCATTGAGTCATTTTGATGTTCGACTTTCTTGCATCAGGTTAGGAAATCGTCCGGTATCGTCTCTCGTTGCGGCATGAGGTTGGCGACTTCAGAACAACTGCCGCGTCTTCAATTGCTAACGAACGAGAGACTTCACTCCGCAGATGTCGTCGTGAGCGCGATGACTGACGAATCGACACAGACGACCTAAACTGCAATTGACGTTCCAAACCTGTCCGGCAGCATTGCGAAGCAGTCCGATCACTGTTTTGTACGGGGGCGTCGCGATGAATTCTCGTCGTGTGAGCCTGACAAAAATGCGGGCGAAAGCCCCGGAAATTGAAACGAGTCGAATTTGAACATGGGTGACAATTTCACGCTGAGAATTCAGCGGGCTGATTCAAACGCATGCAGCCCTGCTCAGGAAATGGGCTGAAAGAATCTGTTTTCGTCCCTAGTCGGGGATTTGCGGGTCATAAATTGATGTGTGGAGAGGTGGTTTTCTGGTGTGGCAAGATTCTTTCGGTGGGCAAGGTGGGTTGGGGCGGCACGGCTGTCAGGGAAGTAGACATTCCGGCCGACTCGCTCACCGGCGAATCAGCCTAGGCGAGCAAGAAGACATTTGGGCCGGGGTTTTCCTGCACAATGCAGGCCTACAGCAGCCAAAAACAGACGATCGCGATCGCGGTGGGCAGCAAGGCCCCGATCAGAAGTCCGATGGGGCTGATCCCCTCTTTATCAAACACCTTCGAAGATTGCAGAATTCCCGCGCCCGCCGGGTTCGGTGCGTTGGCAATCACGGTGAGCCCACCACCGGAAACTGACCCCGCCACGAGTGCGTATTTCAATTCCGGGGTGAGCCCCTCGACGAGTGAACCGAGATAGGTCAGTGCTGCGTTGTCAGTAATGGCCGTTAACGCTGTCGTCCCAAAATACAAAGCATGCTCGCCAAGATTGCTGATCAATGGCTGCAGCCAATAGGTCTGCAAACTGCCCAGCGTGACCAGTCCGGCCAGGAAAAATCCGACCAGTAATGATTCGCGGAGTTTTAGAGAATCCTGGTACTCGCGGGTGGCCAGCGTTAAGCCGAGAAACAGCATGACGACCCCCGTAAAGATATCCGGATGATGCGCAAACCAGACGACCATGCCCAAAGTACAGAGATGCAGGATCGTCAGCCATGCCGGAACCGGCGGTCGCTGGACGGTGTCCGCGGGGAGAGAGGCCAGTTCTCGACGAAAAATCGTGGCCGTGATGAATGTCGATACCACGGTGCTGACAATCGCACGCCAGCCAAAGTGTGAGATCATGTAGCCCGTTGACCAGCCCCATTTTTTGGCCACCATCAGTACCGGCGGCGCTGCAAAATGCGTCAGCGTCCCACCGATGGAAACATTGACGAACAGCAATCCCAGGATCGAGTACGCCAGCGTTTTGCTGATCGGTTGGTCAAAGTAACGACGTTTGAGCACGATGGCCAGCAGGGTCATGGCGGCCGGTTCTGTGATAAACGATCCCAGTAGTGGCCCCAGGCTCAGAGCGACGCCGAAAAAGCCGAGTCCTTCTGAAACGGGAAGCTGCCGGGCCAAGAACCGCAACCCGTTTTCCGCCAGCGAAACCACCGGGCGCGTTGCGGCGACCATCATGAC
>JAFEBR010000879.1 GCA_018242565.1 Planctomycetota bacterium
AATCCCGTGCCGGTCGTTTTCGTCGTGCTCGATGAATTCTGCAGCATGAGTGTGGTGAATGAACAGCGCGAAATCGACGCTGAGCGGTTCCCCAATCTGGCGAAGCTCGCCGGGGGGGCGACCTGGTATCGGAACTCGACTTCGGTCTTTCCTGATACCTGGCAGGCCTTGCCCTCGATGCTGTCGGGGCGCTACCCCACGACGGCGTGGGCCCCGACGGTCGCCGACTTGCCGCAGAACCTGTTCAGCGTGATTGAAGCAACCGGGGCTTATGAATGGACCGCGTTCGAACCGGTTTCGCGACTGGCCCCCCGTCAACCGGTGCGACGGACCGCAGAAGCGCCGTCGGTGGCCCGGCAGATCACGTCGATTCTGCCGACGCTGCAAAAAGTGCTGCTGTTCCATATTGCCCCCACCGAACTGCAGAAGAGGTTGCCCGAGATTCCCAAGCTGTGGTTCGGGCTGCATGAGGTTTCGGATGTTGATCCGACACAGCGGCGGGGCGTCATTCGCTACGGGCTGGGGGATGACCGTCAACAGCAGTTCAATCACTTTCTGCACTGCCTGACCGATTCTGAACAGCCCCAGCTGTTTTTCTGTCATGTGCTGCTGCCGCATATTCCCTGGTGTTATCTCCCTTCGGGGCGCAAATGCCTGGCAGAGACACAAGCCTGGGAACTGCTCAGCGACGACGCGCTGATCGATGAACTGTACGCCGAACAGTCGCAGCAACGGTACCTTCTGCAATTGCAGTACACGGATTTGCAGGTGGGGCGCCTGCTCGATCGGTTGCACGCGGTGGGACTGTACGACAAGTGCCTTTTGATTGTGACGGCCGATCATGGAGTGTCGTTCAAGAAGAACGATCTGCGACGGGCGGTAACCGACACGAATCTGGCCGACATTCTGCCGGTTCCACTGTTCATCAAATTGCCCGGTCAACAGCAGGGCGAGATCAGCGATCGCAATGTGGAGTCGGTCGACATTTTGCCAACGGTGGCCCACGTGCTGGGGATCGATCTGCCGTTGCCGGTCGATGGCGTGTCGATCCTTGGCACGCCCGACCAACGGACGGACAAGCGATATCAGACGGCGCAGACGCTGGGGTTTCAGCCCTGCCACTGCCCGGCCGAGATCGCGCGACAATCGACGGTTCCCGAAGAAATTCGGCAGCGATTTGGCCCGGCCAGCGATCCGGCCGCCCTCTTTCGGATTGGTCCGTTTCCCGAATTGATCGGCAAATCCAGCAGCGACTACGCCCGAGGTGAAGGACCCGGGGCGACGATTCGCCTGCGCAACGGCAACGCGGTGTATTCCTCTGACCCCGATGCGATTGTGCCGTGTTATCTGGAAGGACGCGTTATTGAACCGGCGGTCGTGCTGGAACCAGTTCAGCTGGCGGTGGCCGTCAATGGCACGATTTGGGCGACGACGCGAACCTATCAGGCCGACATATATCGAGATCGATTCGCCGTCATGCTGCCCGAAACGGCGTTACGCGAAGGGGCCAATGACATTCAGTGGTTTGTGGTCACGAAAACCGGAACGGAACTGCGACTGCACCCCTGCCCGACAGCCAGCGATTAAGCCGGCTGTCGGGAGGAATGTGCATGGAGCGGAGTGCCTGGTTCCCGGGCGTGTTCGTGATGACGGACAGCCTGCTGCGGAACCGGGCCGCGCGGGGGTTTACGGGGGGCTTACGGCAATTCGCGAATCCGGAGGTTACGAAAGTCGACGGGCGCCCCTTCGGATTCGAGGCACAGGTAACCGGTGCGCGGTTCGCAGTTGTTACCGCCCGACACCTCTTCGCCATTCACCCACAGGCGGACTTCACCATTGATGGCGCGGACGTAGTAGTGATTCCATTCGCCCACTCCCTTACTCAGATTCTTGCGGGGGAAGGCGCGACCACTCTTGTTGGGAGCGACCGGAGGAAAGGGAGTCATCTTCGAGGAGCCGACGGGAAAAACATCGCCATGGGTGGTGAACCAGTCGGGCTTCTTGCCGGTCTGCTTCTCGTACTGCTCGGCGTAGCCATGATCGAGCACCTGGACTTCGATGCCACCAGGAGGCAGGGCCCCCTTCTTCAGATCTTTGAGAGCGTCGGGACTGGCCCACACGAAAATGCCAGAGTTCCCGCCCGATTGCAGGTGTCGCCATTCGCACACCAGTTCAAAATTCGTGATCTGCGTCTTCGACCGGGTGACACCCACGGGCTTACCCGTGCAATGCACGCCGCCGTCTTTCCAGGTCCAGGTGTCGTCGTCGCCATTGACCATGACGAAATCGTC
>JAFEBR010000880.1 GCA_018242565.1 Planctomycetota bacterium
CCTGCGGGTGCGGGCAATTGCATCCGCGACAGTCCCAGCGACCGTTGCCGACACGATTCCTTCCGGTTGAAAGACATGTCGCTCACTGAACTCGCGCCGCTGAGAATGGGCGTGGCCGGCCTGGGACGAGCGGGCTCGTTTCATATCGAGCGACTGGGCCTGCGCGACGACTGTCGTGTGGTCGCCACCTACGACGACTGTTCGGCTGCCAGAGCCCCTGGCCTGTCGCGCACCACACACTCCCGCTGGCCCGATTTTCTGGCAGACGAGCAGGTCGAACTGGTGCTGCTCGCAACGCCTCCGGCCGTGCATGCCGAGATGGCGATTGCCGCGCTGGCGGCGGGAAAACATGTCATCGTCGAAACGCCGCTCGGCCTGAGTCTGTTCGAGGCCGATGCCATCGCCGCCGCGGCAGAGCGTTGCGGCCGGCAGGTGTATGTGGCCCAGACCCGGCGCTGGGTCGATAGTTTTCGCACTGCCCGAACTGTGCTCGAATCGAGCGAACTGGGCCGCCCCGTCGCACTGAAGTTCATCAACTGGCAATACGGCCTGCCTCCGCGATGGTACGAACCAGAAGCGAGTAACCCGCCGGTGCAGACTGCCGCCGACTGGCGGCTACACACGCAATCAGGGGGTGGCGTGTTGTGGGAATTCGGCGTCCACCAGTTCGACCAGTTGCTGCAACTGGCGGGGCGCCCTGCCGAATCGGTCTATGCCCGCATCACCCCCTCGGCGACCGCCCCCTGCGACGACGGGTTCTTGGTCCTGGTGAATTTTTCGGGTGGCTTAACGGCCCATGTGGAAGTCAGCCGTGCTGCCGCGGCCCCCCTCTCGACGGGCTGGATGATCGCAGGCGATCGCGGCAGTTACGCCGCTGGCACACAATATGTGCCGAACCGCGCTGGCGAAGTCCTCGATCTGCCGGTGGCCACCGAGTGCTCGCTGGCCGACGACTTCTATCAACAGGTTGTGGCGAACCTGCGGACTGGCGGACCGCATCCGGTCCCTGTCGCCGAAGCTCGGCAGACAATTGCCCTCATTGAAGCGGCACGGCGCTCTGCCCGCATCAACCAGGTCGTGCCCGTGGCCCATTGAGCGGCACGGCACGACCGGACGCGTCGTGCGCTGACGATCCCAAAGAACAAACGCAGGGGGCGATCACCTTGATCGCCCCCTGCTGTTTCGCCTGGAGAGTCTGGACTGTCTGAACGATTAACGAACCGTTCCGTGCAGTCGAGCCGCAGCGGCTGCGGGTTCCGGAGCCGCTTCCGGGGCCGTCGCCGGGACCGGCGTCGGAACCGAGCAACTCGCGGTCTTGGGAGCCGCACAGCTCACCGGCTGCGGATCAACGCAGACCGGGCAGCAGACTTGCACCGGCACGACTTTACAAACACAACGGGGCACGCAACGGGTCATGCAGCACTGCACTTGACGGGGGCAGCATTTCGTTACGTACCGGAACGTCGTGTACTGGACGGTCCGGGGCACACAGTAAGGCACCTTGCGGGTGTGGCATTCCTGCACCATCGAACAAGTCGTGTAGGGCACTTTCCGCGTGTGGCATTCTTCCACCATTCGGCAGGTGGTATAGGGCACGCGCCGCGTGCAGCACTGCTGCACAATCCGGCAGGTCGTGTAGGGAACTTTCTTCGTCACACATTCCTGAACCATCGTGCAGGTTGTGTAGGGCACCACTTTACGGCAGACCTGCTGTTCCATGTGACAGACCGTGTAAGGCACCTTCCGCGTGTGACATTCCTGCACCATCGTGCAGACGGTGTAGGGAACTTTGCAGGTATGGCATTCCTGCACATACCGAGTGCAGCAGATCTGACGCTGTTCGATCCGGGGGCACCAGATCTGACGGCAGCAGATGGTCGGCGGGCACTGAACCTGTTCGACGCGGCAGCAGCCAGGCTTGTAGCAGCAGCAGCAAGTGCACGGATCCCATTCCCAGGTCCCCGGGTCCTGCACGCAACGGCACATCACCGGTCCGGGAATCGTTTCCTGCACGCACTTCCAGTCGCCGGTGCAGACTTCAATCGTCTTCACTTCGCAGACGGGACGGCAGGTCGTGTAGCAGCAATCACGGTAATGGGTCTGGTAGACCGGGCGGCAGGTGGTGTAGCACTCGTCGCGGTAGCAGGTCTGATAGACCGGGCGGCAAACCGTGTAGCAGCATTCCTTGTAGCAGGTCTGATAGTGCGGCTTGCAGACGGTATAGCAGCAGTCGCGGTAATGCGTCTCGTACACCGGGCGGTTGATCGTGTAGCATTCGTCCCGGTAGCAGGTCTGATAGACCGGCCGACAGGTCTTGTAGCATTCATCGCGATAGCAAGTCTTGTACACCGGTCGGCAGACCGTGTAGCACTCATCGCGGTAGCAGGTATCGTAAACGGTTTTACAGCAGTTCACCGGAACCGCTTCACAGATCGTGTCGTATACCGTTTTGCAGCAGGTGTAGGTTTCCTGTTCCCAGACGATTTCCTGAACCGTCTTGTAGCAGGTCTTACAGCAGGTTTGCGCCTGACAGTAATCTCCGGCCGGGGCGGAACACGAAACGGGTACAACCGAATAGCTGGCTCCTCCGCAATAGCCCGCGTGGGCTGATCCCGCCGTCGCCACCAGGAGCATGATGGCAAGCAGGGAATTCTTCAGAACGGTTTTCATTGTGACGTTTCCTCTCCGCTGGCGACACAGGGTCATATCTTCTTTTTCGTCAGGGAGGTTGGACCGCTCCCTACTGTATCTAGTTTCGGCCCTCTGAATTTGCGCACTTGAGCCAGCCAACCCAATTTCACAACTCAACGCAAGCAGCCAGATGCTCTTGAATAGCGCACCCGCTATAAACGGCACAGAATTCCGGGTGGACAGTGGTCAGTGCGCTTGACGGTCAAAGAATGGGAGTACTGGATGAACGCGGCAGACTGTATTGGTCCCACGGCCGGCCAGATTGAAAGCGATGGGTCTCTGCGCCCGTTTAGTTCCGCTCAACCGTTTTCCTGATTTCAGCCGAATTATTCAGAACAACTCTCATATTCGGAACCTTTGAGCCGATGATATAGACAGGAGAGCACGCAGGCTCCTTTCGTGCAGCCTGTTGCGGCAGAACAGTCACTGAACCAGGGACTTTCCGATTCGCCGGAAGTTGGGCACGGAGGCCTGGAAGCGTCCCTTTCGGAAGGAGAACAGAAAATGCGGCGGTTTCAGAAATTATTGTCGGTCGGCCTGCTGGCACTTGCTCCTGCAGCGGTGATGGCGGGACCGTTTGACGGGGCAGCGAGCGGCAAATCGGCGGGCCAACCCGCCGCTCGATCCGCCGCCAGCAAGAAAATGGCCCAGGATCAAGAACTGGCCCAGCGCGTGGCCAACGCCCTGCAGAAGGCCAAGCTCACCTCGCACGGTGTGCGGGTTGACGCTCATAACGGTGTTGTCACCCTCGATGGTGCCGTCAGCACCCCCGAACAGCGCAAAGCCGCCAATAAGATCTGCGGCTCGATCAAAGGTGTGAGCGGCGTTAACAACCGCCTGCAGATCGATGGACCGGCTCCGGTCCCGGTGGGATCGCCGATCCGTCAGGCGGGATATCAACCCGGCCCGGCCGGCCGCCCCATGGTTCAGCAGGTCGCTGACGTGGGTGGTACTCCGGGTCAGATGCTCGCCCAATCCCCGTCAGCCCCCATGGCCATGCCGGCCTATGGTCAGCCCGACGTGATGGGTGGCCACACGATCTACAATCAGCCCAATCTACCCAATTACTCTTGGCCGACTTACGCTCAGTACCCCAACTACGCAGCGGTCACGTATCCTTCGCAGTACGCGCCGTCTGCCTGGCCGTACATTGGTCCGTTCTATCCGTACCCGCAAGTTCCGTTGAACTGGCGGAAAGCGACGCTGGAATGGAAAGAAGGGAACTGGAACCTGAGCTTTGACTCGAAGTTCAATCGCTGGTGCTGGTTCCTCGATCCCAAAGAATGGTAATCGGTAAACGGTTAAGACCATGGCCGAATTCGCAAGAATTCGGCCATTTTCATTGGCGGACCCGCATCGGGTTGCCTATTTGGACACCGCGGACCCGCCTGGGGCCGCCAGCTCGGCCCGGGCGGGCCTGGCCGACGCGACGAAGATCCCGAATTTCCAACAAATTCGGAAAAATCATGCAAGCCCGCAAGGTTTGACATTCGATACATACAGAGACGGAAATCGTGTGGGTAACAAACGCGTTATTCCCCGATTGGACAAATGGGTTCCTTAAAAGCTTTCAGATTCGTTCCGGAGAATAGCATGGACGGCCTCCGTAAATTGGCAAAACGGGTTACGATCCTGGCGGGGCTGTGGCTCCTGGCCAGCACCTCGAGCGGGTGCAGCGGCTTGCTGCTGGGCTCCGGTGTCGCGAACCAGTTCTTCGCGTTTTCAAAATTCTGGGTGACCACCCCTCCGATTCCAGTCAGCCCGTACTGGAGCCAGGAGATTGAAGACACCTACTGGGAAGAGGAACGCTACGGCAAAGTGCCCGTTCTCGACCCGATCGAAGGGGAAAACGCTCCCCTGTACTGTATGGACAACCCCTCGCCTGACGAAGTCATGCGGGCCCTGCCCAACGACGCCAAGGGGGGCATGCCCTTCCTGGCCGAAGTTCGCCGTAACAACGTGCGAATTGTGGTCGAACCCATCGTTGACAGCCTCGGCGAATGCCGGTTCTACCCGATGGTCGGCCCCGCCCGACACCACCGCTGCCACTACAAGTGCACGGTGTACTTCGACAAGACGATTACGTCCGACTGGCCGATTCCCTTCACACACACCGACGCGACACAACAGGTCGTGTACATCGACCACGATCACCTGATTCGTTGCTCTGGCCCCGAAA
>JAFEBR010000881.1 GCA_018242565.1 Planctomycetota bacterium
TGCACTACCGGTTCGCGTTTCACCGACCAAAGCCAGGCAGAACCGGACGAGCAGGGCAAAGGCACCGGCCTTGCTGGCCACCGAGAGAAACCCGCCGACTTCCGCGGCGGCGCCTTCAAAGGCATCCGGACACCAGAAGTGGAACGGGAACAGCGACAGCTTGAAAGCCACGCCGACCAGAATCATCAAAATCGCGAGGACCAGGGTACCCACTGCCGGGTCGATGATGTGCGAATGCTGCTGGCCAAATTCGAGGAGCGCCTTGGCCAGTGTGGGCAGGTGGGCCGAACCCAGCAGGCCCGACAACAGGCTGATACCGTACAGCATCACACCCGCCGCACCGGCACCATAAACCACGTACTTGAGTGCTGCTTCACTGCTGGTCTTACGACCTTTCAGGAAACCGACCATGGCGTAGCTGGGAACGCTGGTCATTTCGACCGCCAGGAACACCATCAACAGGTGGTTGGCCGAGGACATGAGCAGCATGCCCAGTGTCGAACCCAGCAACAGCGTATAGAAGTCGGGTGCGTCTTCGCGGTCAGGCAGGCCCGTAACAATGGTCAACCATTCGACGAACAGCAGAAACAGCAGCAGGAAGATGCGGAAATAGACGGTGAACGGATCGTACAGCAAGAGTCCCGTGAAGAGTGGAATCGACGGAGGCTGCGTGAAACCTTCGGCGCCCGAAGCGCCCACGCCTTTCTGCATGGCATAGAACTGACCCGCCGCGCGGGCCAGCGCGAGGGCCGTTCCGAGGATGGCGACCGCAGAACCGGGCAGGTAGCGGTCGGCGTTGAACAACCGCACGAGCAGCAGCGCCACGATCGTGCCGATCAGGATCAGCTCGGGGCCGAACAGCGGCAGCGATGCTTGCGTATCGGCTGTCACTCGGCTGATGATATCTGAGAAATTCATCGGTTGTCGTATTCAGCAGGGCCGCCCCAGGGCGGCGAACAAGTATTTTGGAAACAGAACCACGCAACAGTCAGCGTGGCACGACGGATCAAAGTCCAGTCACTTCCTTGGCGGTGAAAATCTGCTTGATCAATTCGGCGGTCGTCAAGTTCTTGACCAGCAGGTTGATCGATTCGTGCATCTGCGAGAACATCCAGTTCGGGAAGACCCCCAGGATGATACAGAACAACAGCAGCGTGCCGCCGATGAAGACTTCACGTTCAGTAATCGGGGTAATTGCTTCGGCGTGCGGTCCCTTGTATTCGGGGCCCAGGTAGACACGCTGCACGGCCCACAGGATGTAGCCCGCGGTCAGAATCACACCCGACGCGGCGATGATCGCGTACAGCGGGCTGTAATTCCAGGTGCTGACAACGCTCCAGGCTTCACCCCAGAATCCGCACAAACCGGGCAGACCCATACCTGCGAAGAAGATCCCGACCGCCAGTCCGCCATACAGCGGCATCAGGCCCATCAATCCGCCGAACTGGTTCAGGTCGCGGTGGTGCACGCGGTCATAAATGACGCCCACCATAAAGAACATGCCCGGCGAAGAAACGCCGTGTGCCAGCATCTGGAACATGGCAGCGTTGAGGCCCATGTTCCAGAAAGTCGTGTTTTGCTCAACCGAACCTTCTCCGAGGGTCCAGACGGCGATCCCCAGCAGGACGTACCCCATGTGGCTCACCGAACTGTAAGCCACGAGACGTTTGAAGTCAGTTTGTGCCAAGGCCGCGAAGGCCCCGTAGATGATGCTGATCACGCCCAGCACAACCAGGGCGTGCGACGCCCAGTAGGCACCGAGGGGACAAATCGGGAAGGCGATACGGATGATGCCGTAGCCCCCCATCTTCAGGAGCACACCGGCCAGAATCATACTGATCGGAGTGGGAGCTTCAACGTGTGCGTCAGGCAACCATGTGTGGAACGGCCACACCGGAACTTTGATGGCAAAGCCAATGAACAACAGAATGAACGCGGTCATCTGCACGAATTGGGAGAACTGACCGCCAGCTCCTTCGGCTCCCTGGCCAATTGCCGCGAGTTGCAAAATGTCGAATGTCTTGCCGTAGGTCGAGGCGGCACTGTCGAAGTACAGCATCAGCAGCGCGACGAACATCAGCACGCCGCCAACCAGCGTGTACAAGAAGAACTTGATCGCGGCATATTCGCGTCGAGGTCCACCCCAGACACCGATCAGGAAGTACATCGGCAACAGCATGACTTCCCAGAAGACGTAGAACAGGAAGAAGTCGAGCGCCATGAAGACGCCCAGCATGCCGGTTTCCAGGATGAGGAACAGCATCAGGTAGCCACGGACCTGCTTGGTGATACTCGACGAGGCCAGCATCGACAGCCAACTGATGAACGAGGTCAGCACAATCAGCGGCATGCTGATACCGTCTAACCCAAGCTGGTAGTTGATGTTGAAGGCCGAGATCCAGGGGATCCGGACCTCCATCTGCATGCCCCCTTTGCTCGGATCGAATCGCGACCAGGCCAGCAGGGTCAGCCCCAGCGTGCCCAGCGTGATCGCATGGCCAAAGGTTCGCAGGGCCGAGTCCGACTGCTTGTTGAAGAAGGCCAGCGCCAAGGCGCCAAACGTCGGCAGGAAGATGATCAGTGACAGTAAAGCGGTATCAGACATAGTCAATCAAGCTTTATTGAAGCGAATTTGCGATCAGTCGCAGCGATTTTGTTTCCGGCTGGTGCCAGGATGTCTGGCGGTCCGGCCAGCAGACTTCCTTACATCGAAAAGAACTGCACCAGCAGCCAGATGCCAACTACTCCCACAACAATGAATGTCACATATTGCCGCAAGCTTCCCGTTTGCAGGTAGCTGAAAGCCCGGCCGGTCGAATACGTGACCTGCCCGAGCCGATTCACAAAACCATCGACAATCTGCTCGTCGAACGTGCGGTCCCACTTTGCGATCTGCACGGCGAACCGGGCCAGCCAGTGCAAGAGTCCATCAAACACGACGCGATCAAACGCGGCACAGAACCGGGCCACAATATGCGCCGGTCGCCGGAACATGACTTCATACAATTCGTCGAACCACCACTTCTGGGCCAGGAACTCGTGCAGTCCCGACAACTGGCGTTTCACGTCAGCCGGGTCGAACGCCCGCTTGCCATAGAACAGGTAGGCGGTGAAAGCCCCCAGCACGGCCGCAAGCAAGGCGTAGTAACCAGCCTGCGTGTGGTTGGCATGAATCTGGTGATGCGACGGCAGATTCAAACCCGAGAACTGGTCAACGACCCCTTCGGCGACGCCGGTGGGTTCACTGTACGACAACATCTTGAACAGGAAACCAGATTCGCCACCCCAGGCACAGAACGCTGCTAGCAATGACAGGACCAACAAGGGGACCGTCATCACGCGAGGCGATTCGTGAGCATGTTCGTAGACGTGGTGATCGCGGGGTTGGCCGGCAAAAGTGTAGAACCACAACCGGAACATGTAGAACGCGGTGATTCCCGCACCGAACAGCGGCATCAGGAACAACAGGAAATGCGTGCGGTTCAGTTGGGCGTAGGTCATGGCGGTCGCCACGATCGCATCTTTCGAGTAGAAGCCCGAAAAGGCGATGGGAGTGTGGGGAATCGCCAAACCGGCGATCGCGATCACACCCACGAGCATCGTGTAGGCGGTGATCGGCATCTTCTTGCGCAAGCCACCCATGAGGGGCATTTCCTGAACGTGGTGGCAGCCATAGATCACGCTGCCTGACGCGAGGAACATCAGTGATTTGAAGAAGGCGTGGGTGATCAGGTGGAACAGGCCGGCTGACCAGCCTCCCACGCCAATGCCCAACATCATGTAACCCAGTTGGCTGATCGTCGAGTAGGCCAGCACTTTCTTGATGTCGGTCGCGACAATGGCAATCGTGGCCGCCAGAAACAACGTGATACAGCCCACGTAGGCGATGACCAGCAGCACGTCAGGCACGAACATCGGATAGAACCGGCCGGCGAGGTAAACGCCGGCGGCCACCATCGTGGCGGAGTGCACCAGGGCCGAAACAGGTGTCGGTCCTTCCATGGCATCGGGCAACCACGTCTGCAACGGGAACTGGGCACTTTTGCCGATACAGCCGGCGAAGATTCCGAGACCCGCGGTCAGCAGCAAATAATAGGGAATCGTCTTGGTTTCCCGGGTGCCGGCCGCGTCGATGGGGGCCGTTTCAGCATTCAGGAAGACCGTATCGCCGTTGGCGCTGATTTTCAGGGCGCCATGTTCATCACGCAGCAGATCGAACAAGCCGGGACGGGCCACCCCGTCTTCAACTCGCGATGCGAATTGGAACGTACCAAAGTAAGTCAGCAGAATCATCAGGCCGATGAGGAAGCCGAAGTCGCCGACGCGGTTCATGATGAACGCCTTGTTGGCCGCATTGGAGGCCGATTTGCGTTCGACGTAGAAACCGATCAGGAAGTAGCTGCAGACACCAACCAGTTCCCAGAAAATAAAGACCATGAACACGTTGCCGGCCAGAACGAGGCCCAGCATCGAGAAGCAGAACAACGACAAAAACGCGAAGAAGCGATAGAACCGGCCCGGACGCACGAAATGGCCGTGCGACGTGTGGACTTCGTGATCTTCATGGTGATCGGTCAATTCATCGGACATGTACCCGATGGCAAACAGATGGATACACGTGGCGATGAACGTCACCATCGTGAACATCGTCAACGTCAGCGAATCGACGTAGTAGTCGATGGCGAATCGCAGTGCCGGAAAGCGTTCGGCGACCTGGAATTCTGCCAGCAGGTAGATTGTGCCCGAGAAGGACTTGGGATAATGCGGCTTGTCTGCAGCGGCCGCCTGGGCCGGGGCCGGATGGGCCTCATCGTGAACTGCCGCGGGATGGGCGTCGTCGTGGTGTGCGTCGTCGTGATGCGCGTCGCCATGCGATTCACCGTGGGCCGTTTCGTGGCTTTCGAGAGCCGACCAACCGGTTGTGGTACCCCACAGCAACAGGGCCGAAGCACTGAGGATAAAGGCGCCAGCGATGCAGGCCACGGCCAGATAGGCGGCCGCTTTGCTCTTCCGCGATCCCCAGAATCCACCGAAGATTTCTACGGTGAATCCGGCGAGAGGCAGAAGCCAGGCCAGCTTCAGCAGCGTCCCTAAAGTCGTTCCGAGTTGTGTCGCGTCCATATGCAGATACGTCTCAGATTCTCGTCAGCCTTGCAGGTCGTCGGCTCGGTCGACGTCGATCGTCAAATGGTTGTTATAGAAGTTAAGGGCAATCGCCAGTGCGATTGCCGCCTCGGCTGCCGCCAGCACAATCACGAACAGCGACATCACCTGGCCGTCCAAAGCGAGTTTGGTGTAACGGGCAAACGCGACGAAGTTCAAATTGGCGCCGTTCAGCACTAATTCGACTCCCATCAGCACGCCGATCGCGTTCCGCTTCGAGGCCATGCAGACCACACCGCAGACGAACAGAGCGCCGGCAATCAACAGGTAGGTATTTAAGGTGACGATGGGCATGACGGTCAGGCCTTTCGCTTCTTCGTACGGGCCAGATAAGCGGCCCCGACCAGTACGACCAGCAAATGCACAGATACGATTTCAAACGGAAGCAGGTACCCCGGGGTCAGCGTGATGTCGGCCCGGCCCA
>JAFEBR010000882.1 GCA_018242565.1 Planctomycetota bacterium
ATCGTCCATGCGTCGTGGGATCACCACAGCAACTTGAATGAAGAGCTGGCTCATAATTGCCAGATGGCCGATCAGCCGATTGCGGCTTTGCTGAAAGATCTGAAACAGCGCGGGTTGCTGGAGACCACCCTGGTCGTCTGGGCTTCAGAATTCGGCAGAACTCCACTCGGGGAAAATCGCCCCGGCTATGCCGCGGTCACAGGGCGTGACCATCACCCCTTTGCCTTCAGCCTCTGGTGCGCCGGGGGAGGCATCAAGGGGGGGCAAGTCATTGGCAAAACCGATGATCTTGGGTGGAGCGTCGTCGAGGAACCGGTCCACATTCATGACCTGCAGGCGACATTGTTGGCGCTGTTTGGCATGGATCATCTGAAACTGACCTACCGGTTTCAGGGGCGAGATTTCCGCCTGACCGATATTGGTGGCAAAGTTGTCGCCAAGATGCTGGCCTGAGGGAAACTGCCGGAAAACGGCCGGTCGACCGGAATCCGGCATCGCGCACGTCTGGACCGAACGGATCTTTGTGACCGGGCCATTCGGCGTGGATCGAATTTGCCAGGGCCTGGCTCACGGTACCTCGGCGGACAGCGCTGGGGCCCCTCGAGAAGGTCGTTCGCTGCTTGCAGATCACCGCCGGTTTCGTGAGAATCTCGCCAGCCGGCCCACCCAGTCGTTGGATTGTCACCCCGGGGCGAGTGTCTTCGTCAAGTTCAGCGACGGGTCGTGGCTCAGAGTCTGGTGATCATGCAGCGTCGGATACTCCTGACCTTGTTGCTGCTGGCCGTCGTGCTGGTGGCCTGGGGAGCGGGATTCGCCAGCTTTCCCCTCGGCGTCGAAGGGGAATGGACCTGGGAGCGAGTTGCGCTCACCGAATCGTGGGGATTTGCGCTGGCTCCCTTGTGGATTGTGGGGGCCGTCTATGTCGGTTTCATCTGGGGAGGGCATCGAAGCCTGGGGCGATGTGGCGCAATCGCGACCGCCTTCTGGATGGCCGGTCTGGTCGTGGCCGGATTTGCCTGGCTGTGGGTGGCACAAGAGGCCGCGCCCGAGAATTTTCAGCTTTCGAAAGCTCCCTGGGTTCTGTACTACCGGGGTTCATCGGGCTATTTTTCAGAGGCTCGCGACGAAGCGCAGGATCTGCCGCGGTATCTGCGAAACTACGAGGCAAAGATGGCCCAGGGCGATGTGCTGCACATTGGCACTCACCCGCCGGGGTTGGTGGTGGTGTTGCGTGGACTGCTCGCCGTGTGTGAAAGATCGCCGCAGTTGGTCGACTGGCTTGCGGCGACCGAACCGGCATCCGCTCGATTGGCATTCGATGAACTCCAACAGCATTCGCCCCTGCCGAAAAGTCATCGCGCCACCTTGTGGCTGGCGGCGCTGCTGGTGCAGTTGGCCGCCGCCCTGACGGTCGTCCCCCTGTTTGGTCTGTTGCGAATGACGTATCCTCGCCCGGCCAGTTGGCAAGCCGCCGCGTTTTGGCCAACGGTGCCGGCCGTATCGCTCTTTCTGCCGAAATCGGACTGTCTGTTTCCGTGTATGGCGATGACCATTCTCTGGTTCTGGGTCACAGGAATTTCGAATCGGTCACTGTGGCGCTGCCTGGCCGCGGGAATCTGGTTCTGGCTGGGGCTGTCGTTGAGTCTGGCGTTTTTGCCCGTGGCGTTTGTGTGTGGCGTTGTCGCCGTCTGGCTGGCGAAATTTCCGTCCGTAGAACCGATGTCCGACCGGCAGGCCGACGGTGGGGAGTCAGAAAGGTCGCTGGCCGGGAGTTCTCGAGCATGGAGCGTTGTGTTCCGCCGATTGTGCGCGCCAGTGCTGTGGGTTGTGATTGGATTTGTCGGGCCCACCGTGATCGTCTGGACATGTTGCGACATCAACCTGTTCCAGGTCTGGCGCTGGAATTTTCACAATCATGCCGGGTTCTATCAGCAGTTTTCACGAACCTATTGGAAGTGGTTGCTCGTAAATCCCGTGGAACTGTCCGTGGCGGTCGGATTGCCTTTAGCCGTGTTGACCGGTTGGTCTGTACTGACGACGGTCCGTCGCTTGCCCCGCGCACAAGCTGCCCCGGCGGCCGCCTGGTTGCTGACCATGGGGATTCTCTGGCTGAGCGGCAAGAACATGGGCGAGGCCGCGCGGTTGTGGGTGTTTCTGATGCCGTTCCCGGTCTGGATCAGCGGTTCGGTGCTGTATGACTGGGACATGAGCAATCCGGAACACTGCGTCTTGACCGGTGGTCGAGTTGGCGATCGCAGGCCCGGATTGTCCAACCTGGTCTGGGTGGCACTGGCTGCCCAACTGCTGGGCACATCGCTGCTGGTGACGCGGGTCGTCGGGTTCCACGTACCCGGGCTGCCATCCGCCGGCTGAACTCGAGGTTGACCGGCGTTTCTGGCGGGTTTGTCCCTCAGGTCGGCTCTCTGTGCCCGTTCGTCGACCTCGATCGCCCTGAACGGCACCTCGGGCAGTCCACGTTGAATTCGACAGCGGAAATTCCGCATGTGCTTAAAATTGGACCTTGACATCCTGAATTGACGGCGGCATAATCGGCCTTGTCGCTCACGTCTCTGAAGAGAGACAAAAAGTTGAAACAAGGTAACCTTTTCGAATGGGAGAAAGCATGTTTTGCAATCAGTGCGAGCAGACGCAGAATGGACGTGGCTGTACGGAAGTAGGTGTCTGTGGCAAGGATCCCGACATGCAGTCGCTGCAGGAGATTCTGCTGTACGGCGTCAAGGGGATGGCTGCCTATGCGCATCACGCGCGACGTCTGGGCAAAAGCGATGAATCGGTGAGCGCGTTTATTGAAGAAGCGCTGTTTGCCACGTTGACCAACGTCAATTTCGATCTGGGAAGCCTGCTGGAACTGGTCCTGGAGTGCGGGCAGAAAAACGTCCGGGTCATGCAGCTGTTGGATGAAGGCCATACCGAATGCTTCGGCACTCCCCAACCCACGACCGTTTATGAAGGGACCAAGGCTGGCCCCGGGATTCTCGTAACGGGCCACGACATGGTCGACCTGGGCAACCTGCTGGAGCAGGCCGCGGGGAGCGGGGTCAATGTCTACACGCACGGCGAGATGCTGCCGGCGCACAGTTATCCGAAATTGCGTGCCCATTCACACTTGGCCGGGCACTTTGGCGGGCCCTGGCAAAACCAGCAATGGGATTTTCCGGCGTTTTCCGGGCCCATTGTGGGGACGACCAATTGCGTGCTGATTCCTCCCGATTCTTATAAGGATCGTTTGTTTACGACACGGGTGACGGCCGTTCCCGGGGGGACTCGCCTGAAGACTGATGACTTTTCAGAAGTGATCGCGATGGCCAAGCGCTTGCCCGCGCTGCCGGAACGCAAGGTGCGGGAGTCGACGATCGGTTTCCATCACAGCGTCATTCTGGGGCTGGCCGACAAAGTGGTCGATGCCGTCAAATCGGGGGCGCTGAAGCACTTCTATGTGATTGGTGGTTGCGATGGGGCCGAACTCGGTCGCAACTACTACACGAAACTGGCTCAGCAGGTGCCACAGGAATCGGTCATCTTGACCTTGGGGTGTGGCAAGTACCGGATTCGTAACCATGACTACGGAACCGTGGCCGGTCTGCCGCGATTGCTCGATATGGGGCAGTGCAACGATGCCTATGGTGCCGTGCAGGTGGCTCTGGGTTTGGCCAAGGCGTTTAACTGCGGGGTGAACGACCTGCCGTTATCCATCGTGTTGTCGTGGTTTGAGCAAAAGGCGGTCGCCGTCTTGCTGAGCCTGTTGGCATTGGGGGTCAAGGGAATTCGGCTCGGACCAGTTCCCCCGGCATTCGTCACTCCGAACGTCTTTAAGATCCTGCAGGAGAAGTTCGACTTGAAGCTGATCGAAGCGGAGCCTCCCCGGGAATTGGTGCAACTGAGTGCCTGACGGCAGGGCCTTGTGGCTGCGAGGAAAAGTTGCTCAGAATCCGTCGACTTCGGGTGAGCATGGGTGCGAAGAGTCAGCCCGCTTTGCATCCGTGCTCCTCGAAAGTCTGGCTGTCGGTGCAGGGAAAACTTCTGGCCCGGGCTGCCTTCATGGCAAGATCAACCGGTTGACGGTTGCAGAGGCCCCCGTTGTTGTTTTTGATACTGAGACCATGAAACACATTGATGAAAGTCGGCTCGAGTCCGACATTGCCTATCGGTTTGATTATCTGGCCGATTTCATCGGTTTTCGTGCCGAGGATGCGGCGGCTGTGCAGGCTTGCGCGCCTTACCTCGGTCCGATCATTCCGGAAATCGTGGAAAAAACCTACGAGAAACTGCTCGCCTTTGACGCCACCGCGCGACATTTTGTGCCGCGGCAATCCGGGTTTGATGGTCCAGTTCCGGATAATCTGCAGGCCATTTCCGCCGGGCACCCGCAGATTCAGTTTCGCAAGGAACATCTGGCCCGGTACTTCATGCAGATTCTCGGAAGGACTTGTGATGCGAAGCTGTCACCGTATCTCGATATGGTCGGGAAAATCCACACGCCGCAGGCCGGGAATGCCCAGATTGACGTCCCGTTGGTGCAGATGAATGCCCTGATGGGGTTCATGTCGGATGTGCTGGTGGAAATCCTGTCGAATTTGCCCTTTGACACTCCGACACTGCTGCAGACGGTGCGCGCATTTAACAAGCTGCTCTGGATTCAGA
>JAFEBR010000883.1 GCA_018242565.1 Planctomycetota bacterium
AGGCGGTTCCGATCCGCCGAGCGTCAATACCAGGCAAACGTAAGGCGGGAATTGAAATCCCGCACTCCAAGGAATGACGCGCGACGGGGAGCAATCGGTCGCGGCCCCCCGCGATCTCGGCCGCCCGTAGCCCCCAGCAGCGGATTCGCCAGTGCGGCAAGTACGGGCGTACCTCCAAACTCAAAGGGACGCTGTCGCAGCGTTGCTGCCATTCACTTGGACAGTTGCAGGCAATAGACGGATCGAACGAATGTCATGCGTCGCCGTTCGGTTCGCTGAGGCAACTGGTCCGTGCTTCCGCAACGCGTCGTCAACGCCATACCGGGTTTCGCACTACATGCGTCATTCCCGGCCGTCTGGCTGTGGTTAGCCCATGCCTCCGCAACCGTTGTGATCGCGCTGCGGGAAAATCCAAGAAGCGGCCTTGAATCGGCTACAAACAAATTTTGTCTCCACCGAATCAAAGCGACGCCCAACCCGGCCAACACGATCAGGATCGATGCCGGTTCCGGGACCGGGTTGCCGTCGGCTGGGACGTCAATATCCAGAAAATCCAGTCCCGTCATTCCACTGGGACCGGCGAAGCTGTTGATGAGCTGACCGCTCACCGCGTCGACTTCTTGGATTCTGCCTCCGATCGAGGCGATAAAGAAGCTTGTGCCAGAATAGGCCAAGCCCGCCAGCTCACCCGTGGCCTCAGTCGTGAGGACGTCCAGCAGGTTGCCAGCATCGTCGACGGTTGCAATCGAGCCATAGATGTCCAGCGAGAAGGTTCGGTTGACGTCATTCGAAGTCAATCCGGTGACTGGACCGTAAGCTAAGAACCCAAACGATACTTCCCCGGTCGTTGGGTCCAAATAGTCGACGACGTTGTATCGATCAAAGCCGACCGCAATCCGATTATCGGGCAGGACCGTGAGAGCAATGGCATCGGAACCGACATAGTAGCTATCAATCAGGTAACCTTCCGAGTCGATGTGGTGGACGTACCCAGTCAGGCGGTCCGGGAGCCAGATGGACCCGTTTTTGGCAAACGACACGTCATCGGCACGTAAATAGGGGACTGCGATGCTTCCCAGAATGTTGCCGTTCTTCGAATCGAGCTCGTACAGCGTTGAAGAATTGTCAGTTCCGGGAACCGAAACCCATAAGACACCGGCCTCGCCGACCGCACAGGGAGCTGACAGCGAGCTGACGATTGCCAACCAGACGACACCCTTCTTGATGGAATTTCTTAAAGCCAATTGTTGGCACCAACTGATCGACAACCGATGACGCGCCCCCGCGAAACCGAACAGACCCACCAGGATTAATAAGACGACCAGGGATGAGGGTTCGGGGACGGCGGCGGCGTGGTTTTCGCCCGTGAATGAGACAATGAGATCCGCCACGCCGGAGTCCACTGTCGTCGGAAAGCTTGTTTCGAGAAGATCAGTAACCAAGGCGCTCTTCGGAATCGCAGGCAGCGACAGCGATCCGTCAGGCGCGGCGCTCAGAAAGAGGAGATCCACGTTCATATTCGGGCCGCCCTGGGGTCCCTGTACGGGGGTCAGCGTGATTTTAAGCCAATCGATCAGATGTCCCCCCTTGGGTTCCTTGGGCTGTGGATCCCCCGGATCCTTTGGCGTTTTGGGGTCGTCCGGATCCTTCGGCGTCTTTGGGTCGGGGAGCACGTCAAAAAACCGGTAGACCGTCGTGAGCGACTCTGCCGCAATCGTGCCGGTGCTCAAGAATTGAAAGCTGATGTCGACCTCCCCGGACACCCCGGCTGCGCTTTGTATGATCTGCCGAATGACGGGATCGGTCCCCACACCTTGGACTTGCGCATCAGGTGGAGAGTCGATCGTGGCAGTCAATATGCCCCCCGAGTTTTGAATGCTGACGATGACATCGGCGCGAACCGTGCCCGGACGGAGTGTTGCGCCGACGGCCAGTCCCAGAAGCGAAAGGAGTGCCCCTTGGAATGGTCTCGCTTGACTTAGGAATCGCGTGAATCGTTGCATATCTGGTCTCCTGGTGTTTTTGGACGGATGAGCAGCCTGCACCAGTTAATGCGACGTTTCTTCAAAAACTGGCCAGGATTCCGAAAAGAATTGGCACCCGAAGTCGTCACGGCTTAGGCCCCCGCGCGTGACGTTTGCGGCTTCAATGCAGTGCAAGAGCGCAGCAACCACGCAGTCTGCATCGTGCCCGTCAGCGCTTCAACCCAGGCGACGACAGGTGGTCGCCCAGTGGACGTCCGAACGCATTTGCAGCGATTCTGACGATTCTGTCAGACCGTGTGTCGGAACGATGCCCGGGCCGGTGAGGGGCTTGCTGGGCGGTAAGAACCTCACCGGCCGACTTGTTTTGCGGTTTCGAATGCCGCAGCGGGTTGCATTCCGTGCCTCGATTGTGTCAGGCACTCAGCGTCGGCGATTTCGGACGCTGACGGCAGCGAGTTGCCCTCCACGCGATCAGGCCGGCGACCAGAGTCAGTGCCAGTGCCGACGGTTCCGGGACTGCGGAACCGACGGGCCGGTCGGACACTTCAATGCTCCCCGCGGCCACTTCGCCGTTGTCCCCGACTTCGCTGATGTACAGAAACAACCCGGCCGTAGAGACCGGCTGCGTCAGATTGAACGCCAGCTGTCCACCATCTCCCATGCTAAGAAACCCGAACGCCCCAAAATCGATCGTCGCGTTTGCATCGAAGGCCCCCAGGGTCGCCACAGAATTGTCGACCGTGTTTCCGGTGCTGCCCGTGCCAAACAGCTTCGGGTCAGGCGGGGCGCGCTGTGCGCCGGGTGTGAAGAATGTTCCGGCAGGAGAGAAATCGAAGACCGCCAGCCCCACCAGACCTGCCGCCTCGCCGGCCGTCCCCACAGAAGAAGTCGAAAGCATAATCGCGTCGAGGTCGAAACCGCTAAACTGGCTCCCGGCACCGCCCAAGGCGAAACTGTTGTCCGTGATCGAGATCGAGACGATTTCTTCGAGCCCCACCGCGGACAGATCCGCCCGATACACCGCCGTCAGGGCAGGATTGCCACCCGTCAAACCGGATAACTTGGTAAACGTCACTGCGCCGGCATGGGCGGCTTGCGGGCCGGCCAGAATGACGACGGACGTGACTGCCAACCACCGACAAAATGCAGCAGACATCAGAGTAATCCTTTTCGTTTGAGATACTGGACAGTCAGGCCCCACCGGCCGTTCGTGTTTGCGGCTTAAAATCGCATATCGGCACTCACCGCAGCCGTTGGCAGTTGAGTGTCGTGTTGTGATCAAGAGTCGTTTCTAAAGCGCGGCGTGCCTGTTGCCCCAGACTCGCATCGCCGTCGGCGCGCAATCGAACAGCGACATGCCAAAAGTTGTCGTTCTTCGCATCGAGGCAGTACAGGACCGAGCAGATTCAGTTTCGAGAAGCCATACCCATTACGCCGATGGCCAGCCCCAGAACTGAAAGTCGTGTCCCCCTGAATGGCCTGGCTTGACTTATTAGTTGCGCGAATTCTGGCATATCTGGTCTCCTGGTTTCTGCGTACGGATGCGAAGCCCTCACCAGACAATGCGACGTTTCCTCAAAAAGTGGCCAGGGTTCTTCAAAAAAAATCACACCTGGAAGGCCAGGGCTTTTGCCCCAGGCATGCCGCTTGAAGCCTTCGTGATCGGATTCGCACGCCGTCGTGCATCAGGGCGGCTGTCCCTGCTATCAGGGGAACACCGACTGCGAAGCACTTGCGACTGATCGCCGGGAGTTCGACAATCAGGCTTACGATTCGGTAAGTTTTGCCGACATGATTAATTTCGCCCGGCCTGAGGACTCGCGAAACGGACCATGACCGCCGTCACTCAGATTCTCGCGTCGATTGAGCAGGGCAATCCTCAAGCCGCTGAGCAGCTATTGCCGCTCGTTTACGCCGAACTCCGCAAATTGGCGGCGGCGCGAATGGCTGCCGAATCCCAGGACCATACGCTCCAACCGACGGCACTCGTCCACGAAGCCTATCTCCGGCTCGTGGACGTCGAGCGACATCAGCACTGGGACAACCGTGGGCATTTCTTTGCCGCGGCCGCGGAGGCGATGCGCCGGATTCTGGTGGAGCAAGCGCGACACAAGCGGCGCGAACGGCATGGCGGAGGGCTGCGGCGGAAGGAGTTGCTCGATGAACAGCTCGCGGCAGAACCCGGCGATGAGCGGATCCTCGCACTCGACGAAGCGCTGACAAAGCTGTCCCAGATCCGGCCGCAGGCGGCACAGCTCGTTCAACTCCGGTTCTTCGCGGGTTTATCGGCCGAGGAAGCGGCGCACGCCGCCGGTATCGCTTCCCGCTCTGCTCGCCGGCTCTGGGTGTTCGCCCGGGCCTGGCTGCGCCGTGAAATGGAATCCTGGCAAGATCACAACTCGTGACGAATTCCGGGTTGACAGTTTTCCCGGAACGATGGCCACTTAGTCCTGGAAATGTCGCCTGGCCTGGTCGGCGGGTTACGAGACGGGGGACCACGCAGAGCGCGCAGGGCTACGACGGGGAAAAGCAGGGGATCCACAGGTTGGCGCAAGCGGTTGGTTGCCGTTCGTGCTGTGTCCCTATGTTTCGGCACGTGATGGGGGGGGAGTGGTGACCGTGAACAGCGGTGCCCTACGCTGAGTGTGGGCGATTTCTCGAATGGGTCGGCGAATCCGGACGGCGATCGCCTCTCCTGGACTGCGGGAATTCAATTCCCGCCTTCCGTTGTTCCGGTATCGACGATCGGCAGACTGAACACGCCCTCGTGGTGTTGTTCGCAGAATACGCTGGCCGATCTTCGCGATTCCTCGGCGGCTAACCGTCTGTGTGTTGGGCGGTGGTCGGCATACAGACGAAAGGCGGGAATTGAATTCCCGCACTCCAGGGAATGATCCAGGCCCCGCTTTGAACAAAGCCGAGCAAATCGACTCCCAGTTGGCCAGCCAGCCCACGCCGCCGATTCGTCCCAGCGCACGGCCGAGGCGAAGTTATCAGGCCGGGTGGCTCTCCGTTTCCCAGACCGGGGCCACGCCACGAGTGGACAGCAATCACCTCGCCAAAGCCCTGAAAGGGCGAAACCAGCGTGGCGAGTGACACAAACGGTCATCGCCGTGCGAATCCCCGTTCCCAGTATGACCGGGCGCCCCGGATGGCCCCCTCGCCCACTCGGACTGCCTCCCGCGTTTGGCGAGATGACCTATCGCGGCACGCCCGGCCGGATCTGGCGAAAATCGTCGCAGTTACAGCCGGGGCGGGGGCATATTGCGGTGTGGGCGTCTCGCCTGCACTGGGCCCGGCGAGACGCCGGCACTGCAAAAAGGCTGTGGCGGCGATTTGGGGAAATCTGGGCCCTCCCGCATTCTCTCGTATTGACAGGCGTACACCACACGGATAAATTTGCACAGACACAG
>JAFEBR010000884.1 GCA_018242565.1 Planctomycetota bacterium
ACGACGTTTGGCCAACTGATCCACGACCTCACCGGCCCGATCATTCCGACTGTGTTGCCGGGGATCAAGGAAGTGCATGCGGTGGACGCGGCGGGGGTGCATCCGCTGTTGCTGGCGATAGGCAGCGAACGCTATATGCCGTTTCATCACAACCCTCGGCCACAGGAATTGTTAACGCAGGCGTGCGCGGTGCTGGGACAGGGGCAGATGTCGCTGGCCAAGTATCTGCTGATTGCGAACCGCTTTGATGATGAGGAACTGCACCTGCATGACATCGGCGCGTTTTTCGAGCACCTGCTGCGTCGCGTCGACTGGCGGCGAGATCTGCATTTCCATACATGCACGACGATCGACACACTCGATTACAGTGGGGACGGCTTCAATATGGGTTCGAAGGTTGTCATGGCCGCAGTCGGACCGCCGGTGCGTGAATTGGCCACCCAGGTTCCGGGAGAACTCCGTCTGCCTGAAGGTTTCCATTCGCCTCGACTGGCGCTGCCGGGCGTGTTGACCGTACAGACGAACCGACCTGGTTCAGAATGGAACGCTGCTTGCGAGGCGGTCTGGCACGCTGGGGAGCAGCTGGCCGCGTCGATTCCGTTGATTGTGGTGGTCGATGACAGCGAGTTCGCGGCTCGGACGTTGAACAACTTTTTGTGGGTGACGTTTACCCGGAGTAATCCGGCACGCGACATCTTTGGCGTCGGAGAATTTGTTCGCGACAAACATTGGGGCTGTACAGGACCGTTGCTCATAGATGCGCGAATCAAGCCCCATCATGCGCCCCCGCTGGTGGAAGATCCACAGGTAACGAAGAAGGTGGATGCTCTGGCGGCCCGCGGCGGTCCCTTGGCGAAATGGCTGTGATGGTGGCGAGTCCAGGGGCTCAAATTGGGAGCGCCGGACGGACAGAAAATGGGGATCCGGCGGGGCCGTGCAGGGTGGAAAACGACTGGCAACAACCGCACTGGCTGTCTCCAATCGTTTTCTGGCCCCGGGTACGAGTGTTGGTTTTTCCGCCGAGTCATTGGCCGTGACGCTGGCTGTGGTTAGAATGCGGCCGCGTGAAAGGCGTATCCGATCGAAGCGGCGACTTTCTCGCATGGCGACCCTTCGCACGGCGAAGGAGTTTCGCAGGCAATGCCAGGCAGGGAACTGGCGATCATTGTCGGAACGAAAAACTTCACGGACGGGAATCATCATGGTAAAGTCTTCATGCCCAGTGACACGTGCACAATTTGTCGAGCAGGCCAAACCGGTCGAGGTCATCATCAACGGTGTGCCGATGGTGGCCGAGGTAAAGGAATTCTCGACCGGTTCTCTGGGCTGGTATCTGAACGGTAAGGCGACGGTGCGTGTGGGCGAGACCCCGGTGAGCGTGCAGATTGGTATGAATCTGACGATTGTGGGCTCGAAGGAGCTCCCGAAAGAATCGTCCGGGGATGGTGTTTGAGACGCGCGTCGGCGGTCGGGATGTGTCGTTTTTGCCGTCTATTCCCGTTGCGGCTGTCGGGGCTGGTGGGGTCCTTCGGGGGCCGGACGCAATTGCGAATTCTCGCGGGTTGCAGGTCGATTTATTGATGACGAAACGGTGGTCCCTTTCAGCCGGCAGGTAATTCATGTCCCAAGTTCGACACTTCACCACGGCGTTTCTGTTGATCGTGCTGGGCACGCTGGCCGTTCACCAGGCATGGGCGGGAGACCTCTATGTCGATAATCGCGATGGCGACGATTATTTCGATGGCCGGGCCGATCATCAGATTGATCTGGCCACCGGGCCGGTGAAGTCGATTCGGCGGGCGCTCGAAAAGGTGACTTACGGCCAGGCTGAGACGATCCACCTCGCGAACCATGGCATGCCCTACCGCGAGTCACTGGAAATCGTGGGGTCGCGGTTCTGCGGGGGCGTACGTATCGAAGGGAACGGGGCGGTGGTGAGCGGCGCGCGGCCGGTTCCCGCGGACGCCTGGAAGTTTCAGGGGCAGGGAGTGTGGAAATTCACTCCGTTCCGCAAGGGCTCGTATCAGTTCGCGCGAGACGGGCAGGCGTTGCCCGAGTTTCGGGTGCCGGCCAACTCGCGGAAACTGCCGGCGATTCCCGCCGGGCAGTGGGCTGCCTGGCAGGGTTCGATTTACTACCACGCGCTGCCCTCGCTGCCCGGGGCGGCTTACGACGCGACTCTGGAATTCGCCGTCGAAGGGGTGGGGCTCACGCTGCTGGATGCCGCGGATGTCGTGATTCAGGATCTGGAATTCCGGCACTTCCGGCTGGATGGCATTAATGCGCATGACCGCTGCCGCGATGTCGTGTTTGAGCGGGTCAAGCTGATCGAGAATGGTCGGGCCGGTCTGGCTGTGGGTGGTTCGTCGCACGTGGGGATCATCGATTCGGAGTTGCGAGGTAACCGCCTCGGGCAGGTGCTGAATACCGAGCGGGCGAAGACCGAAATCGTGGCCACGGAATTCACATCGCCCGTGGGCGCAGGGATTCTCCGCAAGGGGGGAACCGTGCTCGTGAATGAAGAGATGTTCCGGTAGCGCCCGGCGGATCTTGAAAATCACCCCGCCACTCTCGCATCATCGTTGCCTGATGTCTGGCACATGATTACGATAGCGGCATCGGCACTGATCTGAACTGGCTGTTCCACTACGGAGAATTGAGATGAGCGATTCCGTCCGCCCGGAAACTGTTGCAGGGGCCTCTCGCCGCGAATTCCTGAAGGGCTCCACGGCTGCCGTGGTTGCGGGAACCGTCGCCAGCCAGTTGGCACTTGCACCGCGAGTGTTTGCCGCCGGGTCAGACGTGCTCAAGATCGGGTTGGTGGGCTGCGGTGGTCGGGGGACCGGGGCCGCATCGCAGGCGCTGCATGCTGATCCGCAGGTGGAACTGACCGCCGTGGGCGATGCCTTCCTCGACAAGATCGAAGGCAGCCTGAACGTCCTCAAGAATTCGGATGTGGGCGATAAGATCAACGTCCGCAGTGACTGCAAGTTCACGGGCTTCGATGCCTACAAGCAGGTCATCGACAGCGGCATTGATGTCGTTATCCTGGCGACACCGCCGCACTTCCGTCCGGCCCAGTTGCAGTATGCCGTCGAAAAAGGAAAGCACAGTTTCGTTGAGAAACCGGTTGCGGTCGATGGACCGGGTGTGCAGTCGATGTTTGCGACGTGTGAACTGGCCCGGCAGAAGGGACTGGCCGTCGTCTCGGGGTTGTGCTGGCGCTATCACCCGGGCATGCGGGCGACATTCGCCCAGGTAAAAGAAGGGGCAATTGGCGACATCATTGCCATTCAGGCGACTTACCTGACGCAGACTTTGAAGAAATTCCCGCGAAAGCCCGAATGGAGCGACATGGAATTCCAGTTGCGAAACTGGAACGGGTTCACCTGGCTGTCGGGCGATTTCAACGTCGAGCAGCACGTGCACAGCCTGGACAAAGTGGCCTGGGCGATGGGGGATGTGCCCCCGGTTCGCTGCACAGGCAGCGGCGGTCGGCAGGCCCGGACCGGTGAAGAGTCGGGGCATGTCTACGATCACTTCAGCGTGGTGTACGAATACGCCAATGGTGTGAAAGCGTTCTGTTCGTGCCGGCAGATTGATGGCTGTGACAACGATGTCACCGACCATATTTTCGGTACGAAGGGGACGTGTCACGTCATGCCTCATGAAATTGAACAGGGGGGCAAGACCACCTGGAAGTATCGCGCGGCCAAGGGCGAGTTGACCGACATGTACCAAGCCGAGCATAACGAACTGTTCGCGTCGATTCGCAATGGCACGCCGATCAACAACGGCGATTACATGACGAAGAGCACGCTGATGGCGATCATGGGGCGCATGTCGGCTTACACCGGCAAGACGATCTCGTGGGAGCAGGCCCTGAATTCGAAGGAAGTTCTGGGGCCGTCGAAGTACGAATGGGGCGCGTTGCCTGTGCCCCCGGTGGCGATTCCTGGCGTCACACAATTTGTATGAAACGGCGAGTTTTCACGGAGTTTTCGGGCTTCCGTCATTTCAGGTGTTTTGTTAAGTTACCCGACACACGTCACTGTTCTCGTCATCGTGCAGTCGAGTCTTTCAGAAGGGATCTCTGAAGGAGATACAGCGCAAGCCGGTCTCTATGAGCACCGGTTTTGCGTTCCAGGAAGCCCCAGTGGCAAGGCAAGGAGGCCTCATGAAGAGTTCCAGCCAGTTTCAAAAACAGGAAGTTGCTGTCCAGATTCGTTGGATGATTCGGCGCGATATGCCCGACGTCCTGAAGATCGAAAACGCGAGTTTCGAATTCAACTGGACCGAAGAAGACTTCCTTTCATGTCTGCGTCAGCGGAACTGCATCGGCATGGTGGCCGAGCATGAAAACCGCGTCGTGGGCTTTATGATCTACGAGTTACACAAGACGCGTCTGCACATCCTGAATTTCGCCGTCTCACCCGAGTTCCGGCGATTGGGTGTGGGAGCCCAGATGATCGAGAAATTGATCAACAAGCTCTCGCAGCAGCGTCGCCAGGAAATTGTGCTGGAAGTTCGCGAAACGAACCTCTCGGCGCAGTTGTTCTACCAGAACCAGGGTTTTCGCGCGACGGGCGTCTTGCGAAATCACTACGCCGACTCAGCCGAGGATGCGTACGTGATGCAGTACCGTCTCGATTCGGACCTGGTTGAAGTCGCGGCGCCGGCGAATCGCATCGCGCAGTACTGATTCAGCGCCAGCCAACGCCAACCGCTCTGCCGTCGGTGACTGAAGCGAGCGGTTGGTTGATCGGGTGGATGCGCGGTGTTTGCGTCGGGGCTTATTGTGCCATGTCTCGCCTTGCGTACCGGCAACGGGCGTGATTGCCACCACGCTTGCGTTGCGGGACAGGGGCGATTTGACTCGGCGACCGTTGATCGGTCGTTTCGAGCTGACGGCATTGACCGGGATTCCCGCGCGGTACGGCCCCCTTCGCCGGCCAGGGTCGACGGGTGAAACAGATTCTGCTGACCGGGCGCTCATGGTCGGTGCTGGTCAGTGTGTGTGGGGCCGGGTTGCTGTTTCGTGTCGGTTGCCGTCGCCGGCGATGGGTTGAAGGACCAGCGATCTCGTCGCTCGAATTGCATTTGCTGCTGCCGGATGGCAGAGTAGTTGGTGTGGATCGGCACCTGCGCTTTCCAGCGGTCAACGCAGGGCCGGTGAATCCGCGGCAGCTTTTGACGACGAGCCAGGTTTGCTGTGACTGAATTGCCCATCAACGACGGTCGGGACGTCGAGATCGACAGCAGTCTCGGAGAGTCGACCGACGCGGTCGATACCGGACGATGTCCGATGTGCGGCGCCGAGGAGCATCGCGAGGCACGCGTCTGCCGCAATTGTGGTGAGCGCCTGGAGGGGCGACATGGCTTTTCCGGCGGGCCAGAACACAGGTACTGGCGCTCGGGGGACCTGCTGGTGCTGGAGCGAGACGCCCGGTTGCCGGCAGTGTGTGTGCTGACCAACGGTGCAACGTCCGAGCGGGCCCGCCGTCAACTGTATTGGCACCCGGGTTGGGTGTACCTGACGTTGATTTGTCCGCCTTTGTATCTGTTTGTGGTTTTGTTTACGCAGAAGACGGCCGATATCGAATTCGGACTCAGTCGTGAACGTCAGGTGCAGGCGCGTTCTGTTACGGCACTGGCGGTCTTGGCCGCGATTTTTGGATTGGTGATGATCTGCACGCCGATCAGCCCGTGGGCGAACCCTGATGTTCCCGGCTTATTGTTGGAGGTGGGGGGCGTGGCTTTGCTGCTGGCTGCGGTCGTCGCTCGAGAACTGGTGACGCGCGCCGTCTCGGCAGCCCGGATCACGGCACGCTATGTCTGGCTGAAGGGGGTGCACTCGGACTACCTGGCGGGCTTATCAGAATTTCCAGGAGAATCGCAGGCCCCCTCGCGGGGCAGGGTTTGATCGTTGTGTTCGAGCCGAAGGGGGCCAGATCGGTCATGATGGATGAAGAATTCTCGAATCGCGGGTGGTACAACTACGAGGGGGAACCCGAGTCGGGCGAAAAAGAGAAGTGCCCGATGTGTGGCACACTGCAGGAGCCTTCCTGGTTTTACTGTCATGGTTGCGGTGAAAAACGGGCCGACACGCCGCAAGTCGTCAACTTCCGCACAAAAAATGTCTGGCGCGACGGGAGACGCCTGGTGCTCGTGATCGGGACGCGATTGCCGGCCAAGTGCGTGAAGACGAATCAACTAACAACAGAACGCGTGTCGCAGGCGGTGTACTGGCATCCGAATTGGGTGTATCTGAGCCTCTTTGTGCCCCCTCTGTGTTTGCTGCTGATCCTGATCACGCAACGGCGGATTGTGATTGACGCCGGGCTGTCTCCGGAAATCAAGTCGCGCCGACAGGTCTGGAAGTTCATCGGCTGGTTTCTGCTCGTAGGGGGATTGATTTCAAGTTTCAGTTGCTTCCTGCCATTGCCCCTGGCACCGGAAGACAAGGTCATGTTCATCCCGTTGGGCGCGATGATGCTGGCGGGCAGCTTTGGTGTGTATGCCTTTGTTGTGCAGTTGTTCCGACCCGCAAAGGTCAAGGCGGGTTGTGTCTGGCTGGAAGGTGTCCACCCGGACTACCTGGTCGGATTGCCCCGCTTTCCGGGCGAGGAGCACCTGAGGTACTCAATTGTGGATTGAGCCCGTACTGTCCCCTGTGGCACTGTGGGCGGAAGCAGAAGCGGGCGTTCGCCGTCAGACCTTAATCTTCTGCTTGTAGGGCTGGAACGCGGCCGCGATGGCCGAAGCTTCATCCTGAAAGAGCATGATGTCTTCCGGGACATTGTCCCACCGCATGTGATTGGGCTCGTATTTCTTCGTGCTGGAGCGACCGACGAACTCTGGCACGGTTTCGTGTTCGCAGTACACGCACCGTGACACGAGGTGGGCATCTTCCACGACGACGAGATATTTGGGGGACAGATATCGTTGCTCGGATTCGAGAGCCGTGACGCAGCGGGGGTTGGTGCATTGCACCGTCTGCCGGCTGTACACAAAGTGCTTTTTCTGCGGGGGGGTGGCCCCCAGGATCTCGGGCTTGATGTTCAACAGCGCGGCGATCAGGGCCATGCGAACGGGGACCCCGTATGAGGCCTGCTTGAAATAGACCGCACGGGCATCGGTGTCGATGTCGTAGCCCAGTTCGTCGACACGGGGCAGCGGGTGCATGACGCTGCTCTGTCGGTAACGACGGTCTTTCAGGAATTCGAGGTCGACCACCGGGTAGGGTTCGGCCCCTTCACTCGCCGACGCGGGGAGTCGCTCTTTCTGCAGACGCGTGACGTAACAGGCATCGATTTTTGCGAGCGCGTTGTGGGGCAGGCGGACGCGTAACACATCGGCCCCTTTTTCTTTCACATCGGAGAACAGCGAACGCTGGTGCGGTTTGTCGGGAGTCACATACACGACATCGACGGGGAATTGACCCTCGGTAACTTCCTGCAGGTCGTCTTTGGCCACGGGCACGCAGTTGTAATCGCGCAACAGGCGCCGAGTGACGTGTTCCGGCAAGCCAAAGCCCTCGGCGGGCTGGGGGATGATCCGCGCTCCGAACCGCGCCAGGCCGTACACCAGGGAATGCACCGTCCGACCGTTTTTCAGATCGCCCCAGAGCATCACGTTCAGGTTCTTCAGCGTCCCTTTTTCCCGGCGGAGTGTGTACAGGTCACACAGGGTTTGGGTGGGGTGTTCGTGCCCGCCGTCGCCCGCGTTGATAATCGGCACATCGGCGTATTCGGCCGCTACGCGCACGGCCCCTTCGCAGGGGTGGCGGACAACGATCACGTCGGCGTAGTTTTCCAGCACGCGGATGGTATCGGCAATTGTTTCGCCTTTGGCGGCCGATGTCGTTTTCGGGTCGGCGGACGACAATACGTGTCCACCCAGGCGGTGCATGGCCGATTCGAACGAGAATCGTGTACGGGTGCTGGCTTCGTAGAACAACGTGGCCAGGATGAAATCGTTGGCCAGGGTGTTCCGCCCGCTGATGCGATGCGGCTTGTCGGGACGCGACATCTCGGCCAGAAACACGTCCGTCAGAGAGAAAATCGACTCAATTTCGGATTCTGTCAGATCGTCGATGGTCACCAGATGTCGTACCATGTTCCAACCTCGCTCCGGCAGACAGAGTCAATCACTTCACCACGTGCCGGCAGTATAGCGGCGCGCGGTCATGATGGGCAGGGGAGGTCGTTCGTCCATCTCCTGATTACCCGATGGCATGGCTCGTCGTGGCGACCGGCCACTCGGCGGATGGTGGTGGTGCCGAACGCGACGATTTTTCTGGTGGGACAGTGCGAGTCGCGCGGCCTGGAGAGCCCTCTGGCGACGAATCATCGGAGGCCTGCGGCAAGTGGGATGGACTCGCCACAAATCCTGGACGATTAAGAAGAATAGGCAGAATACTCCTTGACGATTTCGTCGGGAGCCGTCAGAATGAATAAACAAACTCCTACCTGTTGATTCCCGCCTGATCGGTTGCGTTTTGTCACATCAAATCGCGACCAGACAAACTGCGAGCCCCACCGATTATCCTGACCGAGGAGAGGTGAGTTGTTTATGACGCCTGACTCGCGCTTGCGCCGCTGCCGGACTGTCTCTGCGAAAACTCTCTGCATCGGGTTGGCCGCCGGTTTGCTGATGTGCTTGCCCGCAGGCCGTTCATTGCAGGCCGAAGAGCCACTGCATGTCACGATTGATCGTTTAATCGCTCTGCAGACGGCCGATTACGACAAGATCGCGGCACCCGTCTGTTCTGATGAAGAGTTTGTCCGCCGGATCTGGCTTGATCTCACTGGCAGCGTTCCGCCGGTGGCCGAAGCCCGCAAGTTCCTGGCCGATACCGCGGCTGACAAGCGCGAGAAACTCGTCGACCAGTTATTGGCCAGTCCGGAATATGCCCGGCACATGGCGCGCAACTTCGACCTGCTGTTGATGCGACGATTGCCGCAGAAACATATCCCTGTGGCTGAGTGGGAAAAGTTCCTGCTCGATGCATTCGCCGACAATCGTCCGTGGGATCGGATTGTGCGCGAGATTCTGACGGCCGATGGCTCGGACCCCGCGACCCGTGGGGCAGCCCGATTCTATCTCGATCGTGATGGCGCGGTGGATGACATCACTCGCGATGTCGGTCGAATCTTTCTGGGTGCCGATCTGCAGTGTGCCCAGTGTCACAATCATCCGCAAATCGGCGATTACAAACAGCCGTACTATTACGGGATTTCAGCCTTCTTCGTCCGCAGCTTTGTGATGACCGACAAAGAGAAGCGGGTGGTGTTCGCCGAGAAGGCGGATGGCGAAGCGAAATTCGAATCAGCTTTCGAAATCCGCGACAAGGTTTCCAAGGGACCGCGGACCACGGCCCCCAAGTTGTTTGACGGTCTGCCGATTTCAGAGCCGAAGTTTGAAAAAATTGAGGATGCCTACGCGGTCAAGCCCGACGACAAAGACAAAACCGTGCGTCCGTTGCCACGGTTCAGTCGCCGGGCGAAATTCGCGGAGTTCATCGCCTCGGCGGAGAACCGCCGGTTTTGTCGCACGACGGCCAATCGCCTGTGGTCGATGATGCTGGGGCGCGGCATTGTGCACCCGGTGGAGTTCGATCATTCCGACAACCCGCCTTCGCATCCGCTGCTGCTGGCGATGCTGACTGAAGAGTTGGCGAAGAATCGCCTGGATGTCAAAGCCTTCATTCGCGAGATCGCGTTATCGAAAACGTATCAGCGCTCGAGTCGACGTGAAGGATCGGACCAGGGGCCGGCTCCGGATGATGCCAAATTCGCCGTCGCCTTGTTGAAGCCGTTGTCTCCGGCGCAGTTGGCCTGGAGCATGTTGCAGGCGTCGGGAGAAATCGATGCGCATCGCCCGGGGATCAACCCCGATGCGCTGGAACTGGATGCGGAACTCAAGGCCAAGGTGAAGGCCGGACAGGTCGAGCCGGATAAGCAACCGCTCGTGAACAAGGCGATCGAGGCCGAGATGTACAAGAAGCTCGTGAGTTATGAGCAGCGATTTGTGCAACTGTTCGGCGGCGTGCCGGGGAGCCCACCGGAGTCGTTTGAATCGACGACCGACCAGGTTCTGTTCCTGGCGAACGACCCGGCGATTGTGGGGCTCGTGCGACCCAAAACGGGAAATCTGGCCGAGCGCCTGTTGAAGCTGCCCGAAGATAATCCCCAGCAGATTGCCGAGGAGTTGTTCCTCAGCGCTCTGACGCGTCGGCCGACGGCCGAAGATGTCCAGGATGTGGCCAACTATCTGGCTGGTCAAACGGGGCCGGCGCGAGCCGCGGCGGTCGCCGACTTGATCTGGGCGGCCCTGTCGGCCAGCGAATTTCGGTTCAACCATTAGCGATGGAGTTGTTCTGGCGGGGCAGGGTGTCAACCCGCCGGAGTGGATTGCGGACACCCAGGTTCATTCACACTACTGTTTTCAGAGGCCTTGCCATGGACTGCAATTACGCCTGCCGGTCATCGGAACATTTTTCGCGGCGCACCTTTCTGCAGGGCGCTGCCGGCGCCGTGGGAGCGTTGAGTTTTCACGGCATGGTGCAGTCTCAAGCGGCTGCCCAGTTGGCCTCGCAGCAAAAGCGGTGCGTGGTCTTCTGGCTGGCTGGTGGCGTCAGTCAGTTGGAAACGTGGGATCCTAAGCCCGACACCGACACGGGGGGCCCGTTCCAGGCGATTGATACGTCGGTTCCTGGCATCCAGATTTCTGAATTGTTGCCGTACACGGCCCAGCAAATGCACCATCTGGCGCTGGTCCGTGGTGTCAACACGAACGAAGGGGATCATGGGAAAGGGGCTCATATCATGGAAACCGGGCATCGCGAGACGCCGGGCTTCGAGTTCCCCTACATTGGTTCGGCCTTTGCGTCGTTGTTGACTCCCGCCGACAGTCCGTTGCCCGGCTATATTCATGTCAGCG
>JAFEBR010000885.1 GCA_018242565.1 Planctomycetota bacterium
GAACTGGGGATCGGCTTTTGTTTTGCTCCACTCTTTCACGGCGCGATGAAGTATGCGGCCCCGGTTCGCAAACAACTGGGAATTCGGACCATCTTCAACCTGCTGGGGCCGCTGACAAATCCGGCGCGGGCTGAGTTTCAGCTTCTGGGGACCAGCAGCGTCGCGATTGCGAACCGCCTGGCGCGGGCCCTGGTGGAACTTGGACGGTCCCAGGCGTTTGTCGTGTGTGGGGCCGATCAGTTGGACGAAGTCAGTCTGTGGGGCCGCACCACGGCCTTTGAGATCCGGGGTGCACAACTGATTGAACATCATTGGACGGCGGAGAGCTTTGGACTGGCGGAGTGCGATGTGGGGCCGCTGCAGGTTGACTCGCCGGTCGCCAGTGCCCAGATGGTGCGGCAGGTCTTCGAAGGAGTGGCTGGCCCGCCGCGCGATATTGTGGTGGCCAATGCGGCCGCCGGTCTGCTGGCGGCTCGGCAGGCGGACGAGTTGCCGCAGGCAGTGACGATGGCCGCGGCGGCCATTGATTCGGGGCGGGTCGCCTCGCTGCTGCAGCAATTGGTGGCGATGACGGTCGCCTTTCGAGGCTGAAAAGCAGGCGATTGGTGAACAGGTTGGAAACCCATTGATGCTGCGCCAGGCAAACGGTGGCTGGCGCAAAAAGTCGGCGAAAGTGCCGGAAATTCGGCCTGAATGGCGGGTATTCCCAGCGGCGGGAATTCAGCCGGCACCGCGGAAGGGGTTCACTTGCGACCGTGCGCCCTTTCCCTATAATTTCCGAAGGAAACGCAACAAAACACGACCTTCCCATCGAGGATTTCATGGGCGAATGGTTTCGTAATATCTGGTACGCGGTGAAAACCGTCGCGCAGGGTCTCTGGGTGACGCTGGTCACCATGGGGAAAACGTATCAGCGTAAGACATTTACGCACATTTATGAGTACCCCGAGGTGCCGGTGCCTGTGAAGGCTCGCTACCGGGGCTTCCACCGGTACGATCTCACGACCTGTATTGGTTGCGATAAGTGTGCCGGGGCCTGCCCGGTCGACTGTATTTACATCGACAAGGAGAAGGCGACGGTTGGCAAGGGCTTCCGGATCAACGGGTTCACTATCGATTACACCAAGTGCATGTTTTGCGCTCTGTGTGTCGAGCCCTGTCCGGTGGACTGCATCTTCATGGGGTCGAATTTCGATTTGAGCTGTTACAGCCGTGATGGATGTATTGTTGACTATGCGAAGCTTCCTTTGGAAACCGCGTGGGGCCGTAC
>JAFEBR010000886.1 GCA_018242565.1 Planctomycetota bacterium
AAGACGTACCTCGACTCAAGCCAAGACTACGGACAAACGCCTGGCCAGCAAAAAAATTGAATTCTGAATTTTCGCTCAGAGACCGGCGGCTTGCCTGGCCTGGTTCAAAGCGGTTTCGAGAACCCGCATGTTGCCCACGCCATCCTCGGCCGGGGCCAGCAGTTTGCCGGCCGCGATCGAAGCACAGAAATCGGTGACCTGCTCGGCGTATTGGTTGGCGGCAGGGAAGACGACTGTCTCCACAGGCGCCTCGGGTTCCACGCCACGCCGCACCAGCAGTTTGGCCTGGTCCGGAGGCAGAAACGCATCGGGAATGACGATAGTCCCCCGCGTACCGACCAATTCGACCTCGCAGCGGAACGGGGCTTCAAAGCTGCAGTCCACATTGGCCAGGCAGCCGTTGGGGAACTGCAGGGCAATCTGCATGGTCATGTCGGCACCCGTTTCATAGAAGCGGGCCCGCGAATAAACCGAGTGCGGTTCGACGCCGGCGAAATGCCGCGAGGCGTTCACGCCATAACAGCCGATGTCCCAGACCGCCCCGCCCCCCTGCGCCGGGTTGAGCCGCCAGTCACTGCGATCAATGTCGAACGAGAAGTGAGCACAAATTAGCCGCAGTTCACCGATCTCTCCCGCCTGCAGCAGCGACTTGACCTGTTTCGTCCGCGGATGATGTCGCCACATGAAGGCTTCCTGCAGCACGATGCCGGCCTGACGGCAACCCGCGGCCATCTCCTCAGCCTCGGCGACGTTTAAGGCGAGTGATTTTTCACACAGCACATGCTTGCCGGCCCGGGCGGCCAGCAGCGTCCAATGCTTGTGCGACTCACCCGTCGAGGGGACATACACGGCATCGACCTGCGGATCATTGATCACCGCTTCGTACGAATCGTAGGCGCGGGGGGAACCGCATTCCTTGGCTAATTCGGCGGCCACGCCGGGGCGCTGGCTGGCCAATGCCACCAGCTCGGCGGCCGGCGACTGGGTGATCCCCGGAATCAACCCGCGACGCGTGATACGGCCACAGCCCAGGATGCCAAAACGAATCAGTTTGTTTGCCATGATGACCTCGACTTACACAAGTACTTTCACAAGACGAAAAATACAGCCAGCTGTTGCCAGTGCTGATAACGCTTAACAGCACACGCCGACGTGCGGCCTGCGACAGGAACGGTCGGCAGGCTCGCCGGTGGCAGCCTCTCGGGGCGAGCGTTACGATACGGCCATCACCGTCTGCGACAGGAGAAACCCATGCGAAT
>JAFEBR010000887.1 GCA_018242565.1 Planctomycetota bacterium
CGAGAAGCAATCAGCAGAAAACGAAGGGAGGACCGACTCCGACAAAAAATGAAAAATTGGAATTCTTTGAGGAAACGTGGGCAAAACGCAGGATTCGCGGTTGGCCTGCCTGAATACCAAGTAGATCCCGGCGACCAACGCCCACGCACGGGAACTTTTCGAGTGCTTCGTGTTTTTCGTGGTTCAAAACAGATACCTCAAAATGTGCCAACGATCCGAATGCGTTCGTAGTGATCCGTTGGTCGTGGGCGGGTTAGTGGTCGTGGGGACCGGTTGTGGCACGAGCGTTGGATCGACGGAGCGATCCACGACTTTGGAATTCCGGGTTGGCCGCAGGTTTTAGTCAGAGACAAAAAAATTCCAAATCTGAAATCTTTGGGAAAAAGGCCAGAATTCGTGGTCTCAGGGCAGCCGGCACTCCACGGGAGCCGCGTCCCCAATGCGGCGGTTGCCCTGACCACGACCGGATTCCCGATCGCCAGACATAGTCGAGACCAGTAGGCCCGGGGGATGTCCGTTTCCGATCCCATCCGACGGGCCTGTGATCTTTAACAATTCGCCAAGGAAACTCTGTTTGGGTCCGTGGTGTCGCTCCGATCGGGGGACACCACGGATCCGATCCAGGTCGTCCGGGCGCTCCCCGGCACCGGCCACACGGTGGTCCCCCGCTGCCTCAGCCGGGTGCAACGACAAATGGTTCAGACCGCCGAGGGACCGCGCCGCAAAATCTTGTTGACGCGCGCGTCAGGGTATCATAAATTGTTGAGCCAACGAGATTTGAGTCAGTGCTGCAGGAGATACGTGTGAGTTCAAAAACCGGTAATGGCGGAGAACAAAACGGCGGTGCCGGGCAACAAACCGAGGCTTGGACGGCACGAGCACGGCGTTGGCCAACCCTGCGGCAATTCGCGGTCTTCCTCGAAAACCGGGTCGGCCGCCTGCATGACCTGCTGCGGCACTTTGAAGGGCACCAGATTCGCGTAGTCGCCCTGAGCATCGCCAATTCCGTCGATTGCGCGTTCGTCCGGATCATGGTCAGCGATGCCGACCGTGGTCGCGAAATCCTGAAATTGTCGAACTTTCCCTTTGCGGAAATCGACCTGATCGGCGTCGAACTGCCGGATGGCAACCAGCCCTTCGTCCAGATCTGCATGGCCCTGCTGCAGGCCGAACTCAATGTGCACTACACCTACCCCCTGCTCTACCATCGGGCAGGCCGCGGTGCGATCGCCCTGTATGTCGACGACGTTGACCTGGCGCTGAAAACGCTGGAAGAAAAAGGGATGAATATCGTCACCGAAAGCGACCTGCTGATGGACGATGAAATGTTCTAGGCTGACTGTACGGCTCGTAACGAATTCAAGTGCTGCACCGGCAGTGCCGATATTTCCAGAAGAAGGTATTGACATGCCTCTCTGGAAATGAGCCGAACAATGAAGCGTATCTCTCTGCTGTGCCTCTATTTGTGCACAGCCGCCTGGGCAACCGGGTGTTGCCATTCCTATTATTCGCGACACTCAGACTGCGATCGCCATTCCGGATATGAGGATGGCGAATGCTGTCAGGACCATACCCGGAAGCAACCCCGCTGCCGGCGCGCCAAGGGTGAACGACACAGCCGGTCTCACCGCCGCGATGGCTGCGACTACGTCGATGACTGCTGCTGCGACGGCTGCACAGGCGAAGTCAGCGGCGGACACGTTTCCGGCCCCATCGAAGGGGGGACCGTCTCGGGTCCGATGATGGGCTCGATGCCCAGTTCCAGTTGTGCCGGCGGGAATTGCGCAGGCAGTTCAATGCCGACCAGCAACTGTGCCTCGGGCAACTGCAGTGGCGGAATGCCCATGACCTCCGGTCCGGTCCCCTATTCCGGAACCTCGCAGTTCCATCCAGGAGATGGCTGGACAGTCCAATCCATGAACACCACGCCGATGACGACCAGCGAACCTTACCCGGTCCCGGCCACTTCCGGCACAGTCACACCAGTAAATCCGCCGTCGGGCACCACTTCGGGTTGGACCAATCCCTCGAACACCCCCACACCGGCACCGGTTCCGCCTCCTGTGAGCTTCAATCGCCGCTAGGCGTCACCGTCTGTTGAGTTTTCTTGGGTGACACGCCCGGGGGGCGCGTGTCACCCATACTTTTTTCTCGCGCTGCACACGGGCCACGGGTGCGATCTCAGCCATTCGGCGTCGCGCTCGCAGGGGCAGCATCGGGCACCACGCCGACTCGTCTCGCGCCACTCTCTTCGCGGATCGGTTCGGTTCGCTGCATCGCAGGTGCGGTTGCATCTCGCACCGGCACCACGGCGATCCACGGGGCTTTCGGTTTGCAGATCATTCCTATAGATTGGACCGAAAGAATCCAGCGTATCTCCGGTCTGTTACTCAACGCGTCATGCACATCGCCGACGGTATCTTAAGTAATGAAGTCTGCCTCGGTGCCGGACTGCTCGCCGCAGGCGCGGTGGGACTCTCTCTGCGGAAACTGAACGACACGGTTTCACTGCGAACAGTGCCCCTGACCGGCATGATGGCGGCCCTGATTTTCGCCGCGCAAATGGTGAAGTTCCCCCTCTTGGTTGTTCCCGCCTACGGGCACCTGCTGGGAGGCGTACTGGCGGCGATCGTCGTGGGTCCGTGGGCCGGTTGTGTCGCCATGGCTCTCGTGCTGTTTCTCCAAATGGCCCTGTTCGCCGACGGAGGCTGGATGGCGTATGGCGCGAACGTGCTGAATATGGGGGTCGTCGGCTCGCTGGGCGGACACGCGGTCTACTCGCTGATTCGTCGTCACTGGAGTGGGCCCCGCGGCGTGATCGCCGGCGCAGCGATCGCCTCGTGGTTGAGCGTGGTTGCCGGTTCCGCGCTGTTCTGCCTGGAGTTCGCGTTGTCACATCGGCATGCGGAATTCAACATCTCCAGCCTGTGTGCCGTCATGACGACCTTCCACAGTCTCGTCGGAGTCGGAGAAGCACTGATCACCGGCAGCCTCATCAGCTACCTGCTTACCATGCGCCCCGATCTGGTCGATTTGCCGGGTCGGTCAGCGGGCGTTGTCGCCGGGATCAGTCGGCTCCTGTGGACCGGGACGATCGCCGCGCTGGTGATTGCGGCGTTTCTGGCCCCTTTCGCCGCCGACGGGGCCGACGCGCTGGAAGCCACCGCCGAGAAATTCGAGTTCGCTTCGCTGGAGAAGGAGCGTCCCGCGCCGTTGCCCGACTATGAGGTGCCGCTGCCCGGTGTCTCGTATGAAACGGGAGTCTGGCACAAAGTTTCCGTATCGCTGGCCGGGATCCTGGGAACGTCGGCGGTGCTGGGCATCACACTGCTGATGAGACGATTCACCCGCTCAAAACTGGACTCGCGCGAGTTCGAGGCCACGCATGGCGGTTGAGTTTCTGGAACGTTACTCGCAAGGCCAGAGCCTCTGTCACCGCTGGCCGGCGCGGGCCAAGATTGTGCTGACGCTGCTGGTGATCGCGACAGGCACGTTGCTGCCATTGGAATACTGGCCGGCCAGTGGATGCCTGGCCGGTTTGGCGCTGGTGGGCCTGAGCGTGGCCGACATTCCCCTCGGGTACATCGGCCGGCGTCTGGCGCTGTTTCTGCCACTGGTACTGATGACCGCGCTGGCCGCCCCGTTGTCCCGCGGTTTCATGGGCGCCTGGGACACCGCCGCCGTCATCGTGCTGCGCTCCACCGTGGCCTTTCTGGCCGCGCTCTGGCTGGTCAGCACCACGCCACTGGAAACCCTGCTGGCCGGTCTGTGTCGACTCGGCATGCCGCGCGTGTTCGTGTCGCTGCTGATCTTTACGCTGCGTTACCTGTACGTTCTATTTGATGAATTGGCACGGATGAAAACGGCCCAGCGGGCCCGGACCTTTCAGCGGCAGTCGACCTGGCGCTCCTGGCTTGGCACCACGCAACTGGTGGGCATGCTGTTGATCCGGGCTCTCAACCGCGCGGAACGGATTCACGCGGCGATGATGTCGCGCGGCTGGCGCGGCCGGATGGAACTGCTCGACGACTGACCTCACTGAACCTGCCTGAACCGACCGCGAATTGTCGTGCCACACTCCGCTGCCCCGATTCTGAAAGTCGAGCACCTGTCGTACCGTTACCCCACGGGACAGCTGGCCCTGCGCGGCGTGAGCCTGACGGTCGGTCTCAACGAAATCGTCGGACTGGTGGGACCAAACGGCGCCGGCAAGACCACGCTCTTGCTGCACCTGAACGGCCTCTTGACCGGCACACGCGAGCCGGCACACGCACCCGGACTTCCGGCCAACCCGGCCGCCACCGGCCGCCAGACAACCGTGGGTGGACACAATGTTCCCATCGAGGTCCTGGGGATGCCGGTGACCCCGGCGAACTTTCCCGAGATCCGACGGAATGTCGGCGTCATGTTCCAGGATCCCGACGATCAGTTGTTCTGCCCCACGGTTCGCGATGACGTGGCGTTTGGCCCGCTAAACCTGGAGTTTCCACGAAACGAAGTCCGTCGGCGTGTCGCCGAAGCGCTGACCGCCGTGGGACTGGCCGACTATGAAGAACGACGACCGCACGAACTGAGCTTCGGGGAAAAACGCCGCGTCTGCCTGGCGGGTGTGCTGGCCTGCGAACCCAGCCTGCTCGCTCTGGATGAACCCTCCAGCAATCTCGATCCGCGGTCACGGCGGGGATTGATCGAGATTCTCAAATCGTGCCGGGCCGCTCAGATCATTGCCAGCCATGACCTCGAAATGATCGTCGAACTGTGCCAGCGGGTGATCGTCCTCGACCACGGGCAGATTCAAGCCGACGGACCAACCCGCGACATCCTGGGGAACGCCAGCCTGATGGCGCGACACGGACTGGAAGTCCCCCTGAGTATTCAATACGGACTGCCCCTGCCCCCCACGGCCAGTTCCCCACCGTCGGCAACCTGATCACCTGCCGGGACCGCGAGAGGCACACACCGGCCTGGCACTCACGGCAAGGGATCGAGTCCGTTTGTCCGAATTCGTTCGAGAGCCCAGGCGGCCGCCTCGCGGACGATCTCCGAGGAATCCTCGAGGGCTTTGGTCAACACCGGCACCGCCGCCCGCTGGCCCGAGTTTCCCAACACGATCGCGGCATTCCGGGCCAGTCCCGCCCGCCCCGGCCGCGCTAACGGGGTGTGCCCAAACCGTCGGCCGAATTCTTCGTCGTCGATTTGCAAAAAGGTCGTGGCATCGAGCGCGGAACCAACCAGGCCCGGCTGAAATGCCGGCTCCGTGGGTGGCGGCGCGAACCGATTCCAGGGACAGACTTCCTGGCAGACGTCACAGCCGAACAGCCAATCCCCCATTTGCGGACGCAACTCAACAGCAATCGGCCCCCGGTGTTCAATGGTCAAATACGAGATACACCGCCGGGCATCCAGCACGTAGGGAGCCACGAATGCGTCAGTGGGGCAGACCTCCAGACAGCGTGTGCATGTGCCACAGTGCGACGATGTGTGGGGATTGTCGTACGCCAGTTCCTGATCGATCAACAGGGCCGCCAGGAAGAACCAACTGCCACGGCGTCGGTTGATGAGCATGGTGTTTTTACCAAACCAGCCCAACCCCGCCAGGCGCGCAAAGTCGCGTTCCAGCAGGGGAGCCGTATCAACCACACCCCGCGTTTTACAAGTGGGTGCCACCCGTTTCACCGCCGTAGCCAGTTGTCGCAGGCGCTCGCGCAGCATGTCGTGGTAATCGGCTGAACCTGATGCGTATCGGGCAACCCGGGCTGGGACGATCGCCGATGCTACCGCTGGATCTCCCACTGCCGCGGGCACCGCCGACTCGACACTGGTTTCTGGTGGCTGTTGGCCAGTGACCTCGGGTGCGTAATGCATCCCCAGCATCACCACGCTGCGGACACCTGCGAGCACGTGCTTCGGATGCGAGTACGCCTCGGCCCGGCGCGACATATAGTGCATCTCGCCTGCGTAGTCGCGTTCGAGCCAATCGAGAAATCGATGCAAACCCTCAGGGGTCACGGCGGGCGCGATCCCGACCAGATCCCAGCCCAGTTCCTGCGCCGCCGTTTTAATGAGGTGGCTCAGCCCGGACGCCGACGAGTCGTCGCGGCCCTCCGCCTCAGTCGCGGCGGTTTGATTCATAGTTGGCCCCGCGCGTCAGCACACGACGAGTGACATTGCCTGCGCCTGACGACGGCCCACTGCCTGGACGTGTTCATCGTCACATTTTTCGAGCGGTGTATACCTGGGGTGACGAGACTCTTTGTAAGGGTCGTTGCTGCGAGCGTTGTAACAGCAGATGAACGCCCACCGCGGGTCGGGGCTCTTGTTCTGATCAGAGCGGTGCAACAGATTCGAGTGGAAGAAAACAGCAGAACCAGGACTGAGTTCGCAGGGAACCAGTTCGAAGCGATTGAGAATCGCTTCCAGACGCTCGGGATCGGCGATACCGGTCTGGTCGCCCACCTTCCCGTGCTCGATTCGGCCCAGTCGATGCGAGCCACGAACCACCTGCAGACAACCGTTGGCCTGAGTCGCCCGATCGACGGCGATCATGCAACTGGCCATCTGCGGCGCCAGGCATCCGTTGTGGTACCAGTAGCCATAATCCTGATGCCAGGCCCACGCGCCCCCCACGTAAGGCTCTTTCAAAATCATTTTGTGATGGTAGTGGTAGACTTCATCTTCCAGCAGCACTTCCATGGTGTCGACGATCCGCCGACTGCGAACAATGGCGCCGTAGATGTCGTCGCGCAGTTCGTTGTCGACCACCAGGCGAATGGCGCCCCCTTCTCCATCGCCACGACTGGCGGCCTCTTCCTGCAGTGAACGATCGGCGCGGGCAATCGATTTCAACAACGTCAGTTCCACGGCGTCCAACAGGCCTTCGACAATAAAGAAGCCGTCGGTCTGGTACTGGGCCACCTGGGCAGCCGAGAGGGTGAAGGTCGACACAAACATGTCTCCGGGCGGGGAATCGGGCGGGTCGCAGCTTTAATTGTTACAATGCGAGTCGAATCTGCAAGGTGAACATCATGCTGCCAGAAAACCACATCGCGTTCAAAGAATGGGCGGTCGTGTGCGCCGCACTGGGATCGGGAATGCAGTCACTCATTCTGCGGAAAGGCGGAATTCACGAAGGCCGCGACGGATTCCGAGTGGCACACGCCGAATTCTGGCTGTACCCCACGTATCTGCATGAATCCGCCCCGGCACTCATTGCCGGTTGCGACAGCCTGCTGGCCCAGGCCGAGGCCACTCGTCCCGACGCCGGCCTGCTCGACCTGGCCTTGTATGCCGTCGTACACGACGTCTACGAAGTGCGCGACGAGCAGCGACTGGCGCAACTCGCCGGGCAGCACATCTGGTCGGCGGAGACGGTCGCCCAACGGTTTCATTATCGAACTCCGGGACTGTTTGCTTTGGCCGTCGAGATCCGCTTGCGTCCGGTCCCCTACCGGATCGCTGAGTCACCCGACTTTTCTGGGTGTCGCTCCTGGGTCGAACTCCCCGTGGCGCTGTCCACACACGGGCTGCAACCGGTCCTGCCGGAGGTGGAATTCACGCGCCGTCGGAACGCAATTCGAGCGGCACTCACCGAGTGAATTCCAACGAATGAGAAGAAAGTTTGCTTTCTGAAAAAAATCTAAAATCAGCCTTTCCTCATTTTGCGATTTCTGTTTAGAATCGAATCGCTGGAAGAGCACCGATCGGAAGCGCATCGACCTGCCGTCTTCATCGGAAAAGTTTTGTCTCGTAAAAGGACTTGTTCTCCATGTTACATTTCTCGTGCGATTCGTGCGGCCTGCCCCTGGACGATCGTCGATATGTCGTGCGCCTGGAGATTTTTCCCGCCTTCGATCCGGAAAATCTCACGGAAGCCGACCTCGATGTCGACCACCTGCAGGAAGTGGCCGAAGAGTTGAACGAGATGGAAATGACCGGGGCTGAACTGGAAGACTGCTCGACGAAAGAATTCCGCTTCGACCTCTGCCCGCGCTGCCACGCCCGGTATCAAAAAGATCCCCTGGGGCGCGAAGCCATCCGCCGTTTGAACTTCAGCGAAAACTGATCGGCTGATTCTTTGATCTTGTGCCCGAGGTCGCATGCGGCGCCAGCGGCGATTTCCGGTACCCAGACGCATCGTCCTGGTACGATCAGCGACCATTCTGATTCTGTGTGGTCTGGCTGTCTGGCAGCATTTCACGGCCCATGACCCACGGCCTGTTCCGCAGCCCGGCACCACTCTGCTGGTAACACGGGTCATCGACGGCGATACCTTGCTGTTGGAAGATCAGTCGCGGGTGCGACTCATCGGCGCCAACGCGCCGGAGGTCAAACATCCCGACGCTCCCGCCCAGCCGTTTGCGGACGCCGCGACTCAATTCACCCGGCAGCACGTCGAAGGGGTCCCGGTGCGTCTCGAATTTGATAAAGAACGTCGCGACAAGTATGGGCGGACCCTGGCCTACGTTTACGTTGAGGACTGGCTCCTCAACGAAGAGTTGATTCGGGCCGGCTTCGCGACGGCCATGACCAAATACCCGTACAGCGAATCGATGAAGCGCCGTTTTCGGGACGCCCAAGCGATAGCCCAGCGCGAACGGCGAGGTCTGTGGAGCACGACCCCACCGGCCTCACGCACTGCCGCTCCGCCAGGCCGCCGCTGAACCGGTCCCCTATTCAGGCAATTTCAATTTCGTCCGGATCGCTTCCCAGGCCTGAATGTACGTGAGAAACAACAGGCCATCGACCGTGGCTTCGCGCCGCCGCGTCACGCCGTCCACCGCGGGGCCGTTGGCAATCATGGCTTCGAGCACGCGTAACTGGTGAGCCGCATCGAAGGGAGCAATCGCCGCCAGGTCTCCCCGCAACAGCGCGACCGCCGCCGCCAGGGCGTACCCGCCCCAGTTGCTTGTCCCGGCGACAATGTTCCAGTCGGTGGCAATCCGACAGGGAATCCAGCCGGCGTGATCACCGGTGAGTCGCCGTTCGAGGTCTTCCCAGGCGGCGACCCCCATCCCGATTTCATTGGCCCCATCTCCGATACCGATCGTTTTTATCGCCGGATTTTTGCGCACGGCCTCTTCGAACAACCGATGCAAGTCTCCCGAGTACTCATCGATAATCATCCCCCGCATGTTATGACAGGCATTGCGATGACATTCGGGAACCTTCTGCAGAAAGGACTCGACGGGCGGGGGCCCCGGTCGCTGCTGTGCCGCGAGCGACTCTGGCGTATGGCTGGGACCGACGCGCTCAATGGCGATCAGGTGCGTCAGGCCTCGACCCCGGTCGCTCCGCCAGAAATCATCGAGCCAGCGGGTCGATTCCGCCGAGTCAGCCCCCCCGTTCGCCACGGGATGCGGGTAGCGAACCACCCGCTCGGGCGGATAACCACTGCCGCTGGCGGCGGCCCGAACGGCAGAGAAACAGAATCCATCGGTGATGATCTGGGTCTCGACCCCCATGTGCTGCAGGGCCTGCGCCAGTACCAGGGCTCCGGGGGGGCCATCGGTTTCGGCCGCGGGCGGATCTCCCGCCGGGATGTAGAACCCGGTCACAATCGCCACGCTGCGGGCGTGTGCCTCGAGATGCATCGCCGCCTGGGCCAATTCCCCCGGGCAGACCGGTCCAAACACCTCTTCGGAACCGATCAAGCCGCGACGTGCCGGGTCTCGGCGGATCGCCCGTTCGAATTCGGAAATCCACTCCTCGACCGGCCTGTGAGAAAACGTACGGGGCATCACGATTCCGGGTTTTCTGAGGGAATTGTCACCTGTTTCAGAAACTCACGCTAGCCGATCGTTATCCCCCTGACAATTCAGTGCCCCCGGGGCTCAAGTTTTACGTCAAGGCAAGGTGATTGACGGTTTCCAGACGGCGCGGGGCACGACAGGTTCCTACCCTTGGGAAGCCCCTTCGGGCACCTTCCTGCTTCTGAGAAATTGGAGCCGTTCAGGGACTGCACTGTTGTCAGTTGCCGGTTGGAATGCCAGAATCACCCCAATAACGCTGCGGGCGCCAGGTTTCTGCGTGCGCCTACTCGCGGCGGGTCTTCCGCCACCAGATGAGTATTGGGGGACGGTTCGTGTCTGATGAATCAAAAGGTGGTGCTCCCAAAAAACTGAGCACCAAAGACATTTTGGCAATGGCTCGCGCGCAAGCGTCGGGGGGAGCCCCGGCGCCGGCTGCTGAACAGCCCGCACCCGCGGCCACTCCTGCAACACCAGCCGCGGCTCCCAAGCCGGCCGCTGGGAAAAAACCCACATCGACTGCCGAGATTTTGGCGGCCGCTCGTGCTCAAGCCGCGGGTGGTGCCGCACCAGCCGCGGCCGCGCCGGCAACACCGGCGGCAGCTCCTGCCGCCAAGCCGAAACCGGCCGCTGGTGGTGCTCCGAAATCCACCGCCGAGATTCTGGCGGCAGCCCGTGCTGCCGCTGGCGCCAAAGCGGCTGGTGGTGCTGCGGCCCCTGCCGCCCCCGCCGCTACTGCGAAGGCCCCGGCTGCCGAAACAGCGAGCGCTCCTACGGGCGATGCACCAAAAGTGTCCCTCGAAGCCATGCTGGCCGCTGTTCGACCGGCAACCGCAGCCGCCACAGCGGCGCCTGCGGCGACGGGTGCGGCTCCCGCCGCGGCCCCGGCCAAGCCTGCCGTTGCTCCGCCCATGCCGGCCAAGCCGGTCCCCGCGGCCAAGGCTGCGGCTCCCGCACCAGATGCCGGCCGCCGCAGCCTCGTGATGGCCCTGCTGGGCACTCCCATCGCCATGGTGGGGGGGCTGTTCAGTTCCGCATTCTCAGCGGCCTGGACTTTCCTGGCAGCGACGACCGGCATCGCCACACTGGCGACCGCTCGGTTCATGCTGCCCAACGTCCTGACCGAACCGCCACGGAAATTCAAGATCGGCCCGCCGTCCGACTACGACCTGGGAACGGTCTCGACGAAATGGGTTGCCCAGTACGGCATCTGGATCGTGCATACCGACCAGTACAAGGGCAAAAATCTGATTTACGCGCTGGCTTCAGTATGTACCCACCTGGGCTGCACGCCGAGCTGGCTCGAAGGTGAACGCAAATACAAATGCCCGTGTCATGGCTCTGGCTTTTATGTCACCGGGATCAATTTCGAAGGTCCGGCACCGCGTCCCCTGGAACGGGTCGGCATCACACTGTCGGCGGATGGGATGCTCGAAGTCGACAAGAGTCTGAAGTTTCAGGAAGAAATGGGTCAATGGGCCGACCCGGCTTCCTTCTATGAAGTCGTCGGATAGCCGCCCTCTGGCTGCTAAAGCTGTCATTCTGATCACCACATTCTGAAGTCTGTTCCATGACAATCGGCGAGTACATCCGCGATTCACAGATCTGGAAAAGTATTTTCCGGCACCCGGCTCCCCACGACCGGCGCAACCGCGTGGTGGTGATGCTGACCAACTTTTTCCTGCACCTGCACCCGGTGTCGATCAAGAAGCAGGGGATCGCCCTGTCTTACACCTGGTGTATGGGGGGCATCACCTTCTTCCTCTTTCTGGTGGAAGCGGTCACGGGCGTCCTGTTGATGTTTTACTACCTCCCGACCCTCGAACACGCGTTCAACGACATTCTCGCACTGCGGGATGTGACGACGCTGGGCATCATGCGTGAGATTCACCGCTGGGGTGCCCACTCGATGGTGATCACCGTCTGGCTGCACATGTACCGCGTGTTCTTAACCGGCAGTTATAAGCCTCCGCGGGAGTTCAACTGGGTGATCGGGGTGCTGCTGCTGGTGCTGACGCTGCTGTTATCGTTTACGGGATACCTGTTGCCGTGGGACCAATTGGCCATCTGGGCCATCACGGTCGGTTCAAACATGGCCCGTGCCACACCGTTCCTGGGACATGAAGGTCCCGGGGCGCAATTGCTGAATCTCGGTGGCTACGATCTGATTACGAATGCCAGTGACGCCCGGTTCATCCTGCTGGGCGGCCGCTTCGTGGGCGAAGCCACTTTGAACCGGTTCTACATTCTGCACTGCGTGGCAATTCCTCTGGTGGTTTCGCTGTTGATTGCGATCCACTTCTGGCGCGTGCGTAAGGACGGCGGAATCAGCCAGCCGCTCTAATCGATCTTCCCGTGACTGAATCGCCAATTGTGGCTTGAATGCGATTATGAATCCACATCCCGACCTGACATCTGAAGTCATTCGCGGCATCGGCTGGCTGTACCTGCTGCTGTTCGCAATGAATGCGTTCTGGACTGCTCTGGCTTTCAAGAAGAAGGCGAGTCTGAGTTCAGTAGCCGCCTGGGCCATTTACACGGCCATACTGGGAATGGTTGGCATCGCCCACGTGACCGGCGGTGCCCAGCCAGAACACTTCCTGATCCGCATGCCCGAGTGGTTCAAATCGATCATCGATGCCGGTGCCAAGCCGGAAATCTACTTCACCCTCTCGTTGCTGCTGTTTTGCGCGGTAATCTGGCTCCGCGAAACTCTCGTAAAACCGACGGTCGCCTGGGTCGTGCTGAATGGCATGATCCTGTTCATGGCGCTCTCGATGACCGATTACGACTTCCGCCAGATCGTCGGCAAGCCCGACAATGTGCCGATCGTCGCCATGTTGTTCATCGTGGCGTTCTTCACCTGGCTCTACTTCAAACGTGCCGTCGACAACGATCAACGCATCGCCGCCGGACGTCCGCTGTTCGAGCAGGAAGACAACGACAAGGTGCTGGTGTGGCCCGATCTGGTCTACACCGAAATGATCTGTATGGTCATCCTGACCGCGGTTCTTGTGCTGTGGGGTACTGTCCTGCAGGCACCGCTGGAAGAACCCGCCTCGGCGTCCCGCACACCCAACCCCTCCAAAGCCCCCTGGTACTTCCTGGGGTTGCAGGAAATGCTGGTGTACTACGATCCGTGGATGGCGGGTGTGGTGTTGCCCAGCGTGATTCTGGTAGGCCTGATGGCGCTCCCCTACATCGACTTTAATAAGAAGGGTAACGGCTACTACACCTTTAACGAACGCAAGTTCTCAATCCTCACGTTTATGTTCGGCTTCCTGCCGTTGTGGATTGGGCTGATCATTCTGGGAACCTTCCTGCGAGGTCCCAACTGGAACTTCTTCGGAATCTACGAATTCTGGGATGTGCATAAGCTCGAAGTGTTGAACAATGTCAACCTGTCAGAAATGGTCTGGGTCAACCAGTTGCAGCAACCGCTGCCTGTGGCCCCCGCCGATGCCGGCATCTGGACCAAAATCGGCTACATCCTGTTGCGTGAAAGCGTCGGCCTGGTTGCGGTCGTCCTGTACCTGGGTGTGTTGCCCATGGTCATGGCGATGACCGTATTCCGCAAGTTCTTTATGCGGATGGGTTTTCTCCGCTACATGGTGTTTGCCAACCTCGTTCTGTTCATGGCCTGCCTGCCCATCAAAATGGTTTTGCGCTGGTCGTTGAACCTAAAATACATTGTCGCGATTCCCGAGTGGTTTTTTAATATCTAACGAGAAGTTATGCCCGCTACTGAAGAATACGCGAGAAACCTGCGCACTCTGCATATCGTCTCGGCTGCCAGCGCGATTGCGCTGTTTGGTGCGACCCTGTGGATGATGCGTGCCGACTACGCCGACGAATGGCGTGGAATTCAAACGGTCGCCGCTGAAGCGGAAGCTCAGAAGATCGATGACGATCTGCTGAAGTTACAGACGGCTGATTTTGAACAGGAAGAAGCCCGTTTGGCGGAACTGGTCGCCCAGGCCGACGCCGAAGTTCAGAGCCATCAGTCGGCGGTGGATACCGCCTCGACCGAGTTGAACCGACTGGAAGGCCAGTCGCAACGCCTGACTCGCGATGTCAAATTTCAGAACGCGAAGCGCGACAAAGCGCGCGCCGATTATGATCTGAAGGTCCGTGACGACGCACCGGCCGACGAAATGGCCAAGTTCCGCAAGATCTTCAAAGACGAACAGCAACTCGCCGACGACATGGGGCTCACCCTGCAGAAATTGTCGGCCGACCTCGAAGCCAAAACCCAGGCTCTCGCGGCCCTGACGAAACCCCGCGACGAAGCCCTGGCCGCCAGGAAGAAGCACCAGAGTGACCTCGATCGACTGCTGAAGGCTCGTGAAAAGATCGCCCCCAGTGCCAAGAACTCTCCGTCGGAAGCCATGATGGCGTTCAAACGCTGGCTGATGACGCTGCCCATTGTTGAAGGTTTCAACGGCCCCATCCGCGTCAATCAGATCTGGCTCCCCGATCTGACCGTGACGCTGGGTATGAAAGACGCCGCGCGGTACGACCGCTGTATCACCTGCCACGTCAACATCGACAAAGTCCAAACCGGGAATATTCCGGATTACCCCCACGATCCGCACGGCATCTCAATGAAGAATGCCGACGACTACCTGAAGGGGAAAAAGACCACCGACGAAGCGGGCAAGACGATTCTTGCTAAGAAGAGCCGGGTGCGTGAGGACGGTTCCATCGTGGGCTATGCCCATCCCTTCTCGACCCATCCCAACCCCGATCTGTACCTGACGGCCAGCAGTCCGCACCCCATGCAGAAGTTCGGCTGTACGAGCTGTCACGAAGGACAGGGCTCTGGAACCAGCTTCCAAAACGCCTCTCACAGCCCGAATTCGCCCGACATCGCGCACAAGTGGCACGGGGATTATGGCTACTCGTACAACCACTTCTGGGAAATGCCCATGTACCCGGAACGGTTGCGTGAAGCGGCGTGTCTGAAGTGCCACCACAATGTCACCGAGTTGGGTGTGAATCCCAAGTTTGGCGCTTCGGCTCCCAAGGTGTTCAAAGGCTATGAACTGATTCGCCAGTATGGCTGCTTCGGCTGCCATGAAATCAACGGCTACAACGCCGGCAAACCGATTGGTCCCGATATCCGTCTGGAACCCCAGACCCAGGAAGAAGCCGACCGCATTGCCGCTGACCCGCTGGCCCGTGCGGGCTCCGAGCGAAAAGTCGGCCCGGGACTGCGGCACTTCAAGCAGAAGACCAATCGCGGCTGGGCCGAGAACTGGGTTGAAGAACCGAAACGGTTCCGTCCCGAAACCCGCATGCCCCAGTTCTTCAACCTGACGAACCAGCACGACAAGCAGGCCAAAGACCTGCAACCGGTGGAAATCGCCGGCATTGTCGAATTCCTGTTCGCCAAGTCTGAAGAGATGAAACTCGAGAAATGGGATTCTGCTTACACTCCCGATCCTGAACGCGGTCGACTGCTGTTCGCTCAGCGTGGCTGTGCGGCTTGCCATTCGCATGACGATCTGGCTGGCAACAAGGCCGATTTCGGCCCGAACCTGACGAACGTGCATCAGAAACTGTCGTCCGTTGAATGGCTCTACACCTGGCTGAAAGATCCGACTCGCCACAGTGCCCGGACCCGGATGCCGAACCTGTATCTGGAAGCCGAGACCGTCAATGGAGTCACAGTTGATCCGGCAGCCGATATCGCCAGCTACCTGCTGGTGCAACGCGACGACACCGGCAAGGTGGTCCTCGACGCCAACGGCAAGATGGTTCGCGATGAAGTCGGCCCCGGCCGATTCAAGCAGATTGAATGGAAGAGTGCGGCCCTCGAAGCCTTGACTCGGTTGTACCTGTCCAAGGTCATGCCGGCAGCCAAGGTCGATGAGACGATCAAGAGCAAGCAGTATCCCGAAGCGGAAGCCGCGGCCATCAAGGCGGCCGCCATCAAGCCCGACGAAATTGAACTCGTCGAAGGCGAATTGAACGACACGACGCTGCTGCGTTACATCGGTCGCCGTACGATTTCCCGGTACGGCTGTTATGGCTGTCACGAAATCCCGGGCTATGAAAAGGCTCGGCCGATCGCCCCTGGTTTGTTTGACTGGGGACGCAAGGATCCGACCAAACTGGCCCTGGAACACATTGAAGAATACCTGCACCACCACGGCGAACCCGATGGCTCAAGCACGGTGCAACGTGCCGAGCGTGCTTTGCAGAACGGTGTCAACGACAACTTCGCCTCGCCCGAAGAACGCGACAGTGAAACCGCGGTCGCCTACTATGTCGACCAGCTCAATCACCATGGACGCGCCGGCTTCCTGTGGCAGAAACTGCGTGATCCGCGCAGCTACGACTACAAGAAGGTCGAAACCAAGGGGTGGGACGAACGTCTCCGCATGCCGAAGTTCCCCTTCAGCGAAGCCGACATCGAAGCCATCACGACATTTGTCGTCGGGTTGGTCGCCGAACCTCCTGCAGAGAAGTATGTTTACCGTCCGACCGGTCCGGCCAAGGCCCGCCTGGAAGGCGAGAAGCTGCTGGCGAAATTCAACTGCACCGGCTGCCACATGGTCGACTTGCCGGAAATCACCGGTCGACCGGAAGACCTCACTCCGTACGAGTTGAGTGAAGCCGACTTCCCGGAAGCGATGGCCTTACTGCACAAGTTGCGTCCAGCCCGTGATGCTCGCACCAACCGCAAAACTCCCGATGGTGAAGACGCGTTCAAGTTCCGTGCCATGCTGTTCCAGCCTGCGAATCCCGACGACGATCCGGAAGACCAGGCCACTTTCTTCGATCTCTGGGAACCGATCACTGTGACCGGAGAGAAAGACAAGGTCCTGGTGCCGGGTAACCGGATGGAAATCCGCACGAAGAACCTGCTGGAACAGACCGCTGGCCGCGGCGGCGATTTCGCCGAATGGCTGGTCGAAGGCTCGGTGAAGGGCTTGATCGGCCCGAAGGTTGAACAACGCAGCCTGGCTCGTGAGATGGCGCCCCCGCCGCTCTACCAGGAAGGGATCAAGGTTCAAACTCCCTGGCTCTACGCGTTCCTCAAGAATCCTGACAAACTGCGCTACACCACTGTGTTGCGCATGCCGCAGTTCAACATGAGTAACGACGAGGCTGAAAAGCTCGCCAACTATTTCGCGGCGGTCGATGGCGCGGCTTTCCCCTACCAGGAAATTCCGCAACGAGAACCGGCCTACCTGGCCGAGAAAGAGCAACAGCACCCGCAGTATCTCCACAGTGCCTGGGAAGTCATTTCGAAGGCCCCGCCAGTGGGTGTCTGTAATGGATGTCACGCGGTCGGTGGTCGTGAGTTCCAGGGAGGCGATCCCTCGAAGGTCACTCGTGGTCCGAACCTTGACCGTGTCTACAGCCGACTTCAGCCCGATTGGCTGATGCTGTGGATCTATAATCCAAAGTGGATCACCCCCTATACACGCATGCCGCAGAACTTCGCGCGGAACAAAGACATCTTCCCCGATCTGTTTGCCGGGAAGGGTCTGGCCCAATCGATCGCCGCCCGCGATGCCCTGATGAATTACCTGCGACTGCTGGAAAAAGAAGGCAAAGCCACGGCAGCCGCTGCCCCGCAGCCGGCTGCGGCAGAGGGAGAGAAAGCACAATGATTTCAATGCGTTCGACACAGCGTCTCGGGCTTGCCGTACTTGGTCTGGCCGCCACCTGCCTCCTGTCAGGTTGCCCGGAACAAGCCACGGTCACCGTGACGGTCAAACCGGTCGCGGGAGCCTCCCAAGCTGGCGGCAGCGACACGGCCACGGAAGCTGTCGCCGCCGCGGGGTATGGATCGGTCTCGGGAACGATCACGTTCGATGGCGACGTCAAAGCTCTGCCGCCACTTGTTGGCGAATCTGACATCAAGGCGGAAGACCGCGCCGTCTGTGCAGCGCAACCGATTCCGAACGAAAGCCTGCAGGTCAATGCCGCGAATAAGGGCTTGGCCAATTGTGTGATCTTTCTGGAGAAGCGCCCTGCCAACATCAAGGCAGAGCTGGCAAAGCCGCCGACCGAACCCGTCATTTTTGACCAGAAGGGGTGCGTTTTCCTGCCCCACGTTCTGGTTGTTCAGGTCGGGCAGCCACTGCTGGTCGTCAGCGACGACGCCATTCCCCACAACACGCACACCCGTCCCAAGCGCAATAACGAATTCAACCAGGTCATTGCTCCGAAGGACCGCACTGGGAAACCCTGTGATTACAAGAAGCCCGAATCCATTCCCATTGCCGTCGTCTGCGACTTGCACAACTGGATGAAGGCCTATCACTTCCCAATCGACCATCCGTACTTTGCGGTGACCGATGCCGACGGTAAGTTCAAAATCGAAGGACTCCCGGCTGGCAAGCACAGTTTCAATGTCTGGCATGAACGAGGTCCCGGCGACAGCCAATTATTGGATCGCAAACTGGAAATCGTGATCGAAGCCGACAAAGACACCACTAAGAATCTCAGTTACGGCTCCAGCAAACTGGCTGGTCTGCCAAAAACGTCGTCTCGCGCAGTCGCCTATCAGCGGTTGCAACAGGGAGGCGACATCGTCCTTACGCAAACGGAGACGAATCGATGAACACGAACTCTGAACACACCACCGAACCGAACAGCCGACGTCTCGGCGGCTGGCGCTGGGTCGCTGTTGGAACGGTCGCCAGCCTGGCGACGGCTTTCTGCTTGACGACTGATCGCCACGCGCATTCCACCGAACCTCTGACGAACCTGACGGCTCAACAGAGCGTGGTGAAAGTGGCCACGGCGGCCGCCATTGGTGCCGATGACAAGTCGGGAACTTTCAAGGGTGTGGTCCAACTGAAGGGCAAAGCCCCGGAACGCAAGACGCTGGTCAAGAAGGGTGACGGAGCGGTCAAAGACGCTCCCGTCTGTGCTGCTGAAAACGTGTTGAGCGATGACTTTGTGGTCAACGATAAGGACAACGGCGTGGCCAATGTGGTCATCTACCTCAAAAAGGCCCCCGAGGGTTATAAGGCGGGCTCGGTCCCAGAAGAACCGGCGGTTCTCGACCAGGTAGGCTGTCGCTTCATGCCCCACGTACTGGGACTGCGAGTCAACCAGAAGCTGTTGCTGAAGAACGACGACGCGGCGGCCCACAACACCAACATCACACCTGTCCGGAACACCGGCTTCAACCAACTGGTTTCGCCGAAGAACCGTGATGGCATCGAATTCAAGTTCACCAAGCCGGAAGCCACCCCGATCCCGGTCAAGTGCGACCTGCATCCCTGGATGAAGGCGTACCAGATTCCGCTCGATCATCCGTTCTTCGCGGTGACCGACGAAAGTGGCAAGTTTGAAATCAAGGGTTTGCCCGCCGGCAAGCACCAGTTCACCGTCTGGCAGGAAGTCGGCGGTTATGTCAAAGGCTTGAATGGCAAGCTGGAAGTTGTGATCAAGGCGGGTGAAGTCACTGAACAGACCTTGGCGTTTACTCCTGCCGACTTCAAAGTCGGAAACTGAGGGGAAAAGTCGTGAGATTCCAACAGGTATCTGCGTTGCTGGTGTTCGCCGGGTTGGCCCTGGCTGGCTGTGGCCAGCCTCCAGACGCGGTTTTTGCACTAAACGAAGAAAAGGTGAGCCCCCTGGTTCCACCCGCTCGAGAGTTGGTGCAGAAGGCGCTGGAGGAGAACTTTGGGACGCCCAATAAACTGGTCGCGTGGGAAAAGTTCAAAC